>CAVBPP010000001.1:0-7440 GCA_963597295.1 Paratractidigestivibacter sp.
GAACACAGAGTTCGGCTGCGAAAACGCAACGGAAACCAGGCCGACCAGAACAATCGCGCCAGCAAGAACCCGCCAAGAGCGCTTCGAGCCGCACTTGAACACCAAAATGAAAGCGGCGGCAACGGCCAAAGCCATGCAGAAGGAGGACGTGTTCGGATACAAGGGCCCAAAGTCAATCAGCATCCAGGGGAAAGCCGAGAACAGCATGGCGCAGACGCTTCCGGCCGCCACCGTCTGAGGGCGCTCGTCGAAGACAACCCGCATGAAGGCGAAAACGCTTGCCGGAAACACCAGTCCCACGAAGACGAAATTCGCAACGTTTTCGGCCATGCCGACCTCTATGCCAAGAGCGCTCACGGGAAGGGCCGCAATCGTGTACCACGCCGTCGGGTAAAAGCTGCTGCCGGCGGCTAAGGGCTCGATAGCAGCGTCGGCCTGCGTCGGATACATCGTGTTCGCGAAAGGCGACCAAACGCCCGAGTCCAAAAACGCGCGGATAGCGTCAAGATGGGCAACGTTGTCGTACTGCTGCGAATAAGCAGCGGGATCGCTGCCGAACGCGCAAAGAAACACCCCAGTGGCGAAGACGATACCGAACAAAAGGTAAGCACCCAAGCAAACGCCGTTGAAGGCTTTAGCGGGTATATGCAAAATCGTCGCAGACGAAAGCCCAAAATCAATGCTGCCGCGCCCTCCGCGAACGAAACGGCCAACGGCAAGGGCGACAAGGGAAACCACCGCGAAGGGGATGAACAGCGTCGCCCATGAAGAGGCGATTCCCACCTTAGAGTAGACGAGTCCCAAAACGACATACCCTGCGACGGAAAAGAGCGGGGCGAATGCCAGCGAAAACGTGCGCATGACGCCGAACGCGCGCACGATCGCATATCCCGGCAAGAACACGCAGACGGCGCACACGGCAACCGCAACGAAAAACGAACCACACATACGAAAGCCTTCCTTATGGTCTTTAATAGCCGAGCGCCCATTATACGGTATTATCTCAATAGCTATGCACCCACCTGTTGGGTCTTCGCCACCTATCTAAAGGAATGTTATGAACGAATCTACGGTATCGGTCATTTTGCCCATCTTCAACGCAGAGCCCTACCTGCGGCAATGCCTCGACAGCGTTTGCGGGCAAACGTACACCGACCTGGACATCATCTGCCTGAACGACGGCAGCACCGACGACTCGCTGGCCATCATGCGCGAATACGAGGCGCGCGATAGCCGCGTGCGCGTGATAGACAAGCAGAACCAAGGCTACGGCGCCACCTGCAACCGCGGGCTTGCCGAGGCGCACGGCACGTGGATTTCCATCGTGGAGCCCGACGACTGGATCGAGGAGGGCATGTACGCTGACATGATGGCCTTCGCCGCGAAGTTCGACGAGGCCGGCACGCCGCTCGACATCGTGAAGACGCCGTACTGGCGCATCTGGCTGCCCGACACCAAGCAGCAGGCAAAGCTCAACTGCAGCTACAAGCGCCGCGTGAACCCGCCGTCGCAGCCGTTCGCCATCACCGAGGCCGCGCACCTGCTGTGCCACCATCCGTCCATTTGGTCGGCCATCTACCGCAAGTCGTTCCTGGACGACCACGGCATCCGCTTCAAGGAGATTCCGGGCGCCGGCTGGGCCGACAACCCCTTCCTGGTTGAGACGCTGTGCCAAACCGACCGCATCGGCTACTTCGACACGGCCTACTACTGCTATCGCGAGGAAACGCCCGAGAAGTCGAAGATGTTCGCGTTGAAGAATACGCTTCTGCCCTTCGAGCGTTGGAACGACATGATGGACGTGCTCGAGCGCCTGAACGTGACCGACGAGCGTATCCTGCGCGCGCACAACAGCCGCGGCTTCACGTACCTGTCGGGCGTCATCGAGGAAGTGGACCTGACGCATGACCACGTGCGCGCCGCCGCCAAGCAGATGTTCAGCCGCATGGATCCGGAACTGGTGTTTTCCGACGACGAGGTGTCGCCGGGCATGAAGCGCCTGTTCGCGAACCTGCGCGGCATCCCCTGTCCGAAGATCAACGGCCTGCCGCATAAGGTTGGCCTGGTGAAAGCAGGCCTGTACAACATCAGCAACACCGGCGTGAGCTACACGTTCTTCGCCACGTTGAACTACCTGAAGAAGCGCAATCGCCGCGAAGGACGGTAGGTTAGCTGCACGACGGGTTGCGAGCGAGCCGAGGGCGGAGCGAGTGAGCGAGGCAGGTTGGCGGCCGCTGAACGATGTCCCATAGAACGGATTCGCGTTGAATCTGGTGCAGCACTTGCTACGGCGTCGAAAACAGAGCTCGCGCTCGCACCACCGCTGCGAGCGCGAGCGAATCAATCGCCGGCAACAGCGACGCGTGCATGAAGCATTCTGGACTTTTCGTGCTTCATGCACCCCATTAAACCCATGCGCTAAAATAAAGCTTTGCTAAAAGCATCCGCATCGACAGCGCGACTGACACGAGGAGCTTATGACGGATCTAACAACGTTCAAGAGCAATCTGAAGCGCAACTGGTTCACCATCACATCGCTGGTTTCGAAGGACTTCAAGCTCAAATATCGTCGCAGCGTGCTCGGCGTGCTGTGGTCGGTCTTGAACCCCCTGCTCATGATGTGCGTTTTGGCGGCTGTGTTCACCAATGTGCTGAAATTCGGCGACGTCGAGAACTTCCCGATGTACCTGATTTTGGGCAACGTCCTGTTCACGCTGATGTCCGATTCGACCAGCGGGGCCATGACGTCCATCCTGGAATCGGCACCGCTCATCAAGAAAATCCGCATCTCGAAGATGATCTTCCCGCTTGAGAAGGTTCTGTTCCAGCTGGTCAACTTCGCCGTATCGCTGATTGCGGTCGTCGTCGTTATGCTGTTCTTCCGCATCGCGCCGACGGTCAACCTGCTCGCACTGCCCATCCTTCTGATTTACATGCTGCTGTTCTGCTCGGGCTTGGGCATGCTACTGAGCGCGCTGGCCGTGTTCTTCCGTGACGTTTGCCACCTTTGGAGCGTCGTCATCACGGCTTGGACATATGCGACGCCGCTGTTCTACCCTGTCAGCCTTTTGCCCGATTGGATGCAGAAGGCCGAGGTGTTCAACCCGATGTACCACTACGTGGCGTATTTCCGCGATATCGCCATGTATGGCCAATGCCCTGGCCTGCATGAAAACCTGATTTGCCTGGTTATCGCGCTTGTCACATTCGCCGTTGGCTTCTTTGTGTTCAAACGCACGGAGAAGAAATTCATCCTTTATGTATAGATAGGCTGCAGGCCCAAAGGGGCCAATAGCATACTGACAAAATGCTCGGTCTGATGGCCGGGCATTTTCTTTTACGGAGGGCTTGGAGCGTGGGGGCGGTTACAACCTGTGAGGCGCCCCGCCAGTAGGCGAAAGGGCTAACACGCCAATTCGCACATGGTTTTCGCCAGGGCAGCTTCAGTTGTTAGGTTGCCGGCGATGATTACGCCTGGATGATTGACAAAGGCTCGGCCCACCTCGTAGACGCTGGGGTCGCAGTCCTCGTAGGGGCATTGCGTGGTCAGCACCAACAGCTTGCCCGAATCCGCCCAGGCCAGGAGCGCGTCCGTCACGCCTTGCGACTGCGGGACGCCGCCGAGGCCGTATGCTTCGACCACCAGCGCATCGCATAACGGACGCATCGCTTCGATAATGGCCGCGTTTGTGGTGGGAGTGATTTTGAGAACCTGCACGCGGGGGTTCAGCTGCGTGCGGAAGGTTGGGGTTGCAGGAGCAGCCACCTCGCTCGCCCAAACCACTTCCCCACCTGCTACTTTACCCAGGTCGGGGGCATTCACGCTTTCGAAGGCGTCGAAACTGCGCGTACGGGCCTTTCGGGCTCTCAGGCCATCGATGATGCGGCCGGCGAACACAACAATCACGCCGCGAGCCACGTTGTCGCAGGCCACGCAGGCGGCATCGAACAGGTTGCGACGCGCGTCGGTATGCGAGTCGGTCATGGGAAGCTGCGATCCGGTTAGCACAATAGGCTTCATCACGCCCTCTATCAGGCACGACAGCGCCGCCGCCGTATACGCCATGGTGTCGGTGCCGTGCAGCACGACGAAGCCGTCGTAGGTTGCATACGCATCACGGATGGCGGCGACAAGCGTCAGCCAATCGGTCGGCTGCATGTTCGAGCTGTCGATGTTCATGACTTGGCGGACATCGATATCCGCCAAGTCAGCAAGTTCGGGTACGAATTCGGCCAGCTGCTCACCCGTCAGGCCCGGCGTCAAGCCATCGGCGCCAGCGGCACAGGCAATGGTGCCGCCGGTCGCCAACAGCAGAATGCGCTTGCGACCTGCGGCATTATTTCCGATTGCAGCCACGAAGCTTCCCTCTTCTACGCCTTATCCACCCGCACGGCGCACACCTTATATTCCGGCGTGGCGCAGATGCGGTCAAGCGCTGCGTTGGTGAGCCAGTTGGCGTTGCCGTCCTGGAAATGGAACGGCATCCAAGTCTGGCCAGGGTTCGTCTTGTCGGACACATGCGCGGTCGACTGGATGGTCGCACGGCGGCTGGTCACGTTCACGCGATCGCCGTCGGCGATGCCCAAGCGAGCCGCATCCTCACTGTTCAGCTCGATGAACGAATACCCGGAAATCTCATTCAGACCAGGGGTTTTGTCCGTCATCGCGCACGCATTGTACTGCGCGAGCACGCGTCCGGTGGTCAAGATGAACGGGAATTCGTCGTCAGGCTGCTCGGCCGAGGGGATGTACTCGGCCAGCGAGTAAGCACCCATGCCGCGCGTGAACTTCCCCACGTGCATGATCGGCGTGCCCGCATGATCGGCGCTCGTGCAGGGCCACTGCAGGCCGCGCCCCGCCACCTCGGGCGAATCAAGGCGCGCATGGCTGATGCCGGCGAAGCTCGGGGTGAGTTCGGCGATCTCATCCATAATCTGCGCGCTCGTGAGCTGCGGCTGCGGGTAACCCATGCGATTCATCAGGTCGATGAAGATATCGGTATCGAGGCGCGTCTGGCCGGGGATGGTCACCGCCGTGCGGATGCGCTGCACGCGGCGCTCAGTGTTGCTGAACGTGCCTTCCTTCTCGGCATAGCTGCGGCCGGGCAGGACGACATCGGCGTACTTAGCGGTTTCGGTCAGGAACAAATCGTCGACCACCAGGAAGTCAAGCGACTTGAGCGCATGAATGACATGGTTGGTGTCGGGGTCGGTGCGCACCGGGTCCTCGCCGAAAATGAACAGGCCCTTGATGTCGCCCGTGATCATCTTGGGGAAGCAATCGGTGGCGTACGTGCCCTTCCACTTGGGAATTTCCACGCCCCAATGCTTCTCATAACGCGCCATCACGTCGGCGTTCGCCAGCTTTTGATAGCCGGGGAAATCGGCCGGGGTTGCGCCCATGTCGCACGCACCCTGCACGTTGTTCTGGCCGCGCAACGGATTCACACCGCAGCCGGGCTTGCCGAAGTTACCGGTGATCATCGCAAGATTCGAAAGCGACATCACGCCCTCGGTGCCGCCGGTATGCTCGGTGACGCCCAGACAATAGACGATTGCGGCCGCATCAGCCTCACCATAGGTATGGGCCACCGCAACAAGGTCGCGCGCATCGATGCCGCAAATTTCGGCAACCATCTCGGGCGTGTATTTCTCGACCATTTCGGCGAAATCGTCGAAGCCCTCTGAGCGGCTGTCGATGAACTCGCGATCGATCAGGCCTTCGTGGATAAGCACGCGAGCCATGCCGTTGGCGAAGGCCACGTTGGTTCCCGGCTTGAGCTTGAGATGGATATCGGCGCGGGCGGCAAGCCCGATGTCGCGCGGGTCGACCACGATGAGCTTCGTGCCACGTTCGACCGCCCGGCGGATCTGCATGCCGATAACCGGATGAGCTTCCTCGGGATTACTGCCAACCAGCATGATGACCTGGGCATTTTCGGCAATATCGGTAATGGGGTTGGTCATGGCGCCGCTGCCGAGCGTCTGCGCGAGGCCCGCAACCGAGGGGCCATGGCACACGCGGGCGCAATTGTCCACATTGTTGGTTTTAAACGCGCAGCGGGCCATCTTCTGAAGCATATAGATATCTTCGTTGGCCGAACGCGCGCAGGCGAAGGCCGCGATGGACTGACCGCCGAATTCGTCGCGGAGGGCGCCCAGACGGCTCGCAACCAAGTCGAGGGCCTCATCCCAGGTGGCGGGCTCAAGCTCGCCGGACTCGGCATTGCGAACGAGCGGCATGGTCAAACGTTCGGGCGAATGCACGAAGTCGAAGCTGCCGCTTCGGCCCTTGACGCACAGAAGGCCGTGGTTTGACGGGCCGTCGACCGGCTCGGCATCGACGATCTTGCCATCCTTGACGACCAAATCGTACTGGCAGCCCGTCGCGCAATGGGGGCACGTGGTGGTGACGCGCTCGACCTCCCACTCGCGGTACTGCTTGCGCCGCTACTCGATGAGCGCGCCGACCGGGCACGCTTGGGCGCAATTGCCGCAGCTCTCGCAGGCGGTGGCGTCCCAGTTGGGGCCGAAAGGCGCCTCGATGGTGGTGCGCACGCCGCGCTTGCCCGTGCGCAGCACGTGATTGCGCGCCGCGTCGTTGCAGGCGCCCACGCAACGCTGACAGGCAATGCACAGATTCGCGTCGAAACGCAAGAACGGATTCGAGTCCAGCACGGGCTTGCGACCGGCGGGGGCCGGGAAGCTCGGGGTGGTCACGTCAAGCTCGCGCGCGACGGACTGCAACTCGCAGGCACCGTTCTTCGCGCAGCTGAAGCAGTAGTTCGTCGAGTCCAAACCATGAGCGGAAATAAGCAGGTCAACCGCGATTTTTCGCGCAGCCGTGACGCGTTCGGTCTCCGTTTGGACCTCCATGCCGTCAGCCACCGGCGTGGTGCAGGCGGGCACGAGGCCGCTCTGCCCGGCAACTTCCACGACGCACACGCGGCACGAACCGATGGCGCTGCGTTCGGCCAGGTAGCACAGCGTGGGAATATGGATGCCGGCCTCGCGGGCGACCTCCAGGATGGTCTGGCCCTCGCGCGCCTCAAGCGCCTGGCCGTTGATGGCGATGTTAAGCATACTGGATACGCCCCCCTTCGCAGGCGCCCGCGCCGAAATGATCGCAGCGCAGGCAGCGTCCGCATTCCTGCATGGCTTCCTCGGTTGACATGGGAACCTCCACGCCGTCGAAATCGCGCTTGCGCTCACGCGCCGGGCGCTCGAGCACTTCCACGCGGCCATAGGCGGCGCGATCGTTGGGAACGGGCAGCGGGGCTTCCACGCCGCAGTCGAGCGTGTGGTTGAAGCCGAGCATGTCGTCGATGTTACGGGCAGCCACCTTACCTGCGGCGATGGCCTTGATCACCGTAGCCGGGCCGGTCTGGCAGTCGCCGCCGACGAACACGTTCTTGCCCGTGTCGGGCGCGGCTCCGCGAG
>CAVBPP010000002.1:0-8296 GCA_963597295.1 Paratractidigestivibacter sp.
CATCCGCCCGTCCGTGAACGAGTTCATGAAGGAACTCGACGACGAGCTGTGGAAGCTGGGCGTTTCCGCCAAGACGAAGCACAACGAGGTCGCACCTGCTCAGCACGAGCTGGCGCCGCTGTTCACCAACGCCAACCGCGCCATCGACGAAAACCTGCTGACCATGGAGAAAATGCGCCTGATGGCTTCGCATTACGGCCTGGTCTGCCTGCAGCATGAGAAGCCCTTCGAAGGCATCAACGGCTCCGGCAAGCACAACAACTGGTCCATTTCCGCCGGCAAGACGAACTTCCTCGACCCCGGCGAGACCCCGATGGACAACCTGCGCTTCTTGGTCTTCCTGACCGGCGTCATCCAGGCCGTCGACGACTACCAGGAGCTGCTGCGCATGACCGTGGCCTCCGCGGGCAACGACCATCGCCTGGGCGCTAACGAGGCCCCGCCGGCCATCGTGTCCATCTTCCTGGGCGACGAGCTGGGCGCCATCGTTGACGCGCTCGTTGACGAGCATGAGTACACGTCCGCCGAAAAGGTGGCCATGGACCTGGGCGTTTCGGTTCTGCCGAACTTCCTGAAGGACAACACCGACCGCAACCGCACGAGCCCCTTCGCCTTCACCGGCAACAAGTTCGAGTTCCGCATGCCGGGCTCCGCTGTGAACCTGTCCGACTGCAACATGGTGCTGAACACTGCCATGGCCAAGTCGCTGAAGGACTTCGCCGACGCCATGGAGGGCAAGTCGGGCGACGAGTTCGAGGCCGCTGCGATCGCCTACATCAAGGAGACGCTGAAGGCTCACCAGCGCATCATCTTCAACGGCAACGGTTACTCCGACGAGTGGCCCGCCGAGGCCGAGCGCCGTGGCCTGGCCAACAACCGCACCACCGCCGACGCGCTGCCGTGCTTCGTCAGCCAGAAGAGCATCGACCTGTTCAACGAGTTCGGTATCCTGACCGAGCCCGAGGTGCGCAGCCGCTACGAGGTTAAGCTGGAGAAGTACACCAAGCTGCTCAACATTGAAGTGCGCACCATGAAGCGCATGACCCGCCGCACCTACCTGCCGGCCATCAACAAGTACGCCACGCTCGTTGCCAACGAGATCAACGAGATGAAGTCCGCTTGCGCCGGCATCGACACCTCGGTGCAGGAGGAAGTGCTGCAGAAGGTCACGGCCGGCATCAAGGAGATCAACGCCGCGCTGAACGAGCTGCATGAGGCTCACCTGGCCGCTTGCGAGCTGACCGACGAGCAGGAGAAGGCCAACAAGTACGCGCACGAGATCATCCCGATGATGGAGCGCCTGCGCGCCGGCGTCGACGACATGGAGTGCATCGTGGCTCACGACCTGTGGCCCGTGCCCACCTACAACGACATGCTGTTCTACTGCTAATTTTCGGTAATCGACAGAGTTTGCAAGAAGGCGTCCCTTCCGAGGGGCGCCTTTTTTGGTGTGAGGATTCGAGGATAAGCTTGGCGTTGCGTTGGCGCCAACGATTTCCCGTAATCATTCATTGCTCAAACCGTTACTTTCCCTTCGCAAAGTTCATCTGTTGGCTGCTATAGTGAAGCCATCGAGAGGTTCGGCCTGCCTCGGCTCGCGCGGGGCCAGACAAAGGGACACTCCTAATGTCTGGTCGCCGGATAAGAAGACATTAGGAGTGTCCCTTTGTCTTCCTTTTGGCCGCGGCGGCCGGCTGCAATTTGGCTTGTTTAGGGGGCTTCTTATGGGCGACGGTAAGTACGAGCACATTTTCCAACCAATCACGGTGAAGGGCATGACGGTGCGCAATCGCGTGTCGATGGCGCCGATGGGCACCAATTACGCGTGCCAGAACGGCGAGATGAGCCTGCGTCACATCGGCTATTACGAGCAGCGCGCCGCCGGCGGGACGGGCCTGATCATCGTGGAGAACGCAAACGTCAGTTGGCCGGCCGGTTCCAACGGCACCACGCAGCTGCGCATCGACCACGACAGCTACATTCCGCGCCTGTATCAGCTGACCGAGACGCTGCATCGCCATGGCGCATGCGTGGCAATCCAGATCAACCATGCGGGCGCTTCGGCCATGGAGGCTCGCACGGGTGTGCAACCGGTGTCCGCGTCCAACTTGCCGTCGAAGACCGGCGGCGCCACCCCGCGCCCGCTTTCGCGTGAGGAACTTGAGATTATCGCAGCTCAGTATGGCGAAGCGGCCCGCCGCGCGAAGGTGGCAGGCTTCGATGCCGTTGAGGTGCACGGCGGTCACAGCTATCTGCTGTGTCAGTTCCTTTCTCCCACGATGAACAACCGCACGGACGAATTCGGCGGCAGCGCGGAAAACCGCGCCCGCTTTCCGCGCATGGTGCTCGATGCGGTGCGCAGTCAGGTCGGTGACGATTTCCCGATCATCTTCCGCCTTTCCGCCGAAGAGCGCGTGCCGGGCGGTAATTCGCTTGACGAGTCGCTGGTGCTGTTGGAATACCTGATCGACCAGATCGACATCGTGGACGTGTCGTGCGGCCTGAACGACACCATCGATTACCAGATCGACGCCTGCCAGCTGCCCGACGGTTGGCGCGCATTCCTGTCGCGCGCGGTGCGCGACCGCTTCGGCAAGCCCACCATTACCACCGGCAACATTCGCAACCCTGAAGTGGCCGAACGCATTTTGGAGAAGGGCGACGCGGACTTCGTCGGCATGGGCCGCGGCCTTATTGCCGAGCCGTGCTGGGCGCGCAAGGTGGCCGAGGGCCGCGAGGGCGAGCTGCGCAAGTGCATCAGCTGCAACGTCGGCTGCACGAGTCACCGCATCCAGCTGAACCGCCCCATCCGCTGCACGGTGAACCCGCAGGTGGACACCTGGGAAACCTATCGTGAGCAGCACGTGAGCAAGCCTTGCAACGTGGTCGTGGTCGGCGGCGGTACGGCGGGGCTGGAAGCCGCATGCATGGCGGCCGAGGTGGGATGCACCGTGCACGTGCTGGAGAAGCAGCGCGAATTCGGCGGCCTGGCGCGACGCATTGCGCTGCTGCCCGACAAGTTCCGCATCCAAGATTTCGTTGATTACCAGGTGCAACGTGCCAAGAATTTGCAGAATGTGTTCCTGCTCGGCGGGGTGGAGGCCACGCCCGAGCTGGTCAGCAGCTTAAAGCCCGACGTGCTGGTGAACGCTACCGGGTCGGTGCCGCTGCTGCCGCCCATTGAAGGCCTGCGTTCGTGGGTGGACCGTCCGTACGGGCGCGTGCATTCCATATCGTGGGTGATGGACCATGTGAGCGACTACCCCGAGGACATGGCTGGTCAGCGCTGCGTCGTCATCGGCGGCGGCGCCGTCGGCCTTGACGTGGTGGAATTCGTGGCCGAGCGCGGCGCCAGCGTGACGGTTGTGGAAATGGGGCCGGTCATCGGCCGCGACATCGACCTGGTCACGAAGGCCCGCATGGGGCAGATTTTCGCCAGCTGCGATGTTGACTTGCGGCCGAATACGGCGCTCACCTGCGTAAACGAGCACTCCTTCGTGGTGAAAACCCCCGATGGCGAACTTGAGGAGCTGCCGTTTGACTACGGCTTTGTGTGCCTTGGCATGAAGTCGGCAAGTCCCAAACTCTCCGCCATCGAAGGCGCGCTGCCCGCCGGTGTGCCGGTTGCGAACGTCGGCGATGCCGTGCGCGCCCGCCGCATCATCGAAGGCACCGCCGAGGGCCGCAACATCCTGGACGTGCTGAGGAACGCCGGGTATCTGTAGGCCGTTTGGTTGTCGGGCTAGTTGGCTTGGCGACCGTCCGGCGGCGGCCGGCGTCGCTGGATTCGGCAAGGTTTCCCGATGAGATGCTTGCGGATTCGGACAGAAAATTCTTGCCGTAGCCGAAAGCGGATTGCAGCTCGGCCCGACGATTCGCAAAGGGGGTTCGCACGTTATGTACAACGATTTTGAGAAGCGCTGGGAGCGCATTCAGGAACAACTGCGCATCCAAGCGTCCGGCGATGCGCAACCGCGCTTCTCAAGTGGGCGAACGCTCTTCGGCATTCAAAGCGAGGGCGAGCGAAAGATGGAAGAGTTCGCCCGCCAAATAGAAGCCGAGCAAGCCGCCCGCCGAGCTGGGGAGCAGTACGACTAGCAGGTGCGTTTTACCGTGCCGTCGGGAAATATGTGTCGAGCCTTCGGCTCTCTCTAATACGTGTTGCTTTCGCTTCGACCCCACGAAATCTTGCCGTTCGACTTACCGCTCAGCAAGAATTTCGTGGGCTTGAAGCGTTAGCTCGCGCAGCATTAGGTTTCTTGCAAAGCGAGCGTCGCTTTTCAGCCGCCGCCGGCGCACGCAATGTGCCGGCGACATGTCATCCCCTAGTCACTTCGCCATTAAACGCTACAATCAGGCTTCATCCGTATCTGAAAGGGTAAGCTTGTGAATGTAGGCCTTATCGCGTCCGCTGCGGGCGCTGGGTTGCTGTCGTTTTTTTCGCCGTGCATTTTGCCGTTGTTGCCGGTATACGTTGGCGTGCTCACAACCGACGCGGGGTCGGACACGCTCGGGCTTGGCCGGCGCTGCGCGAATACCATCGCGTTCGTGCTGGGCATCTGCTGCGTGTTTGTGACGTTGGGTGCTGGCGCGGGTGCGGTTGGATCCACCTTCAATAACTCTTACGTGGCCATTGCGCTTGGCGTCCTGGTGTTCGTTTTCGGCCTATATCTGGCCGGATTCATTCGCATTCCTTTCCTGAACAGCGAAAAGCGCGCCAATCTAGGTAAGATTCAGGTGCGTGGCATCGCGAGTGCCTTTGTGCTTGGCCTTGCGTTCTCGTTCGGTTGGACGCCCTGCGTCGGCCCTATCCTTGGAACCATTTTGGCCCTGGCCGCCGAACAGGGGAGCATCGCCGTTGGCGCAGGGCTTCTGCTGGTGTATTCGCTGGGGCTATGCGTGCCGTTCGTCGTTATCACCCTTGCGGCGAATCTGTTGCTGGCGAAACTTCGTCCGCTGCACAAGTATCTGCCGACAGTGCAACGGGTTGGCGGCGCGCTCATAGCCATCATGGGTTTGTGGCTGATATTTTCCCAGGTGAGTGCGCTGGGGGTGCAACAGCAGGCGAACGAAGCGTCCCAGCAGGACAACGCCGCGGCAACCTCGGAGGCTACTGTGAACGATGCGCGCGGCACATCGGCCGGCGATGCGAGCACCGAAGGCGTGTCGGGCGCATGGAAAAACGTGGTGCTCACCGACCTTGATGGCAGCAAGCATCGCCTAAGCGACTTGAAGGGCAAGCGCGTCTACTTCGAATTCTGGGGAAGCTGGTGTGATTCCTGCGTGGCCGATTTGGGTCAGTTGCAGCAAGTTTACGCAGATCACGAAGCCGCGGACGACGTGACGGTGGTGTCGGTGGTCACGCCTGGCTTCTACGGCGAACGCGAGGCCGACAGCTTTGTATCCTGGGCGCGCGAGAACAGCGTGGAGGTTCCGGTATGGATGGACACGAACTGCTCGCTGGCCACACACCTGAACATTTCGGCGTTCCCTACGTCGGTGTTCGTGAACAGCGATGGCGAGATAGCAAAGATTCGCCTGGGCGCCATCAGCCGCGACGATTTGGAAAGCTTGCTGGCGGATTTGAGCTAGGCGTGCGTGGCCGTGCCCGCTAGTGTCAGTCGCGTCAAGCCTCCAGACCTCGTTGCCCAGCTCGTCTTGCTGGTGCGCATGCCCCTTACGGCCTCTATTCTCGATAAGCAAGCGGACTGTCTTCCCTAAACCTACGCCTTTTGTAGGAAAAATCTGCCGTTTGCGGCAGCGCCGCAAGAAATGGTTTGATTCGTGACCGCAAAGCTGTTATTTTCATTCATCATCGCTTTCGCGTTTCTGCAAATACTTGCCAAAGCGACACGCTAATCAGGCGTTTTACGCCTTCTTTTACAAAAAAGCGTATTCAATTCAATAAGCTTTTTGGCATTGATTTCTTGCGCCCGTTCGCCTGTACGTTTGGCGTGTCGAGCGCTGGGAATAGTCGTATCAATCGGGAAGAAAGAAGGAAAAGAAATCCCATGAAGCACATCGCGAAGAACCTGGGCACGACGGTTGCCGTAGCCGGCCTGACTGCCATGGTGGCGCTGGCCTGCACCGCATGCTCCGGCACCTCCACCACTTCCGACTCCAGCAAGTCCTCCGATAGCTCGCAGACCGCCGCGACCGAGCAGGCTTCGACCGTGCGCGCCGTCTCCGAAAACGTCACCGGCAAGGAAACCAAGGGCACGGTGACCACCACCGTCGACATGTCCCAATACGGGCAGGGTAAGGTCGTGCGCGTGTGGCTGCCCGTCGCGCAGGATGGCGACTATCAGAAGGTGACCGACGTCGCCTATGACGCCCCGAAGGCCACCAAATCCGAAATCGCCACCGATTCCGAGGGCAACAAGATGCTCTACCTGGAATGGGACGCCAACGTCGCGCCGGCCGACCGCACCGCTACGCTGTCCTTCAAGGCTGAGCGTCAGGAGGTTCGCGTGAGCAACCCGACCGACGATGGCTCCGCCATCCCCGACGACGTGAAGCAGTATCTGGAAGGATCTTCGCTTGTCCCCGTGAACGACCAGGTGAAGGCCGCTGCCGACGAAATCACGTCCGGTAAGACCGGTTCGGTTGAGAAGGCCCGCGCCATCTACGACTGGATCATCGAGAACATGAACCGCGACGAGAGCGTTAAGGGCTGCGGCACTGGCGATGTGTGCGCACTGCTCAGCACCAAGTCCGGCAAGTGCACCGACATCAACTCCGTGTTCGTGGGCCTGTGCCGCGCTGCCGGCATCCCTGCGCGCGAGATGTTCGGCGTGCGCATGAACGCCGAGGACATCACGAAGAACCAGCACTGCTGGTGCGAGTTCTACGTTGCCGGCACCGGTTGGGTGCCCGCCGACCCGGCTGACGTTTTGAAGGCCGTGCTGAAGGGTGGCTGGACCAAGGACCAGGCTGAGACCAAGGAAAAGGCCGAGTACTACTGGGGCGGCTGGGACTGCGAGCGCGTCGAGCTTTCCGAAGGTCGCGACCTGACGCTTTCGCCTGCTCAAAGCGACGGTAAGCTGAATAACTTCGGTTATCCGTACGCCGAGGTGGACGGTTCTGCCGTGGACTACTACGACCCCACGACGTTCGTCTACACCATCAGCTTCACGGCTGACAAGTAGGTTAGGTCCGCATGTTTCCAGTTCGTTAATTCGAACGAAAAGGGGGCTTGCGCGGTTTGGAAGGTTGCTTTAAAGTAGCGCCTACAACTTCATACGTTGAAACCGATGAGGCGAAAGTCAAGCCATCATAAGCGCTCACAGAGAGCGGGTGTTGCTGGGAATCCCGTAGAAATGCTGGTTGGTAAATGGTTCGCCGAGGGAAAGGGGAAAGGCCGCAAGGCCGAGTATCCGGACCGTGAGCCCGCGTTAGAGGCAGGACAGTGTTGGCTGTTCGTGAGAGGGTTCTTGACCAGAACCAAGCAAAGGTGGCACCGCAGGTTATTTGAAGCCTGTCCTTTGGAATCCGAAAGGGTTCAAAGGACAGGCTTTTTTGATTGCCTGAGGTCACGCGGTAAGTCGCAACAAGCGCGGTAAGTCGAAACTTTGCTGGTGAAGGCGCCTTTGGCCCCGCTCGACCGCCGGCAGTACGAAAAGCCCGATGAGGGCGCAACCGGCGGGCAACCGCCAGAAGGAGTGATCAAGATGGCAGAGCAGATGATGGGTCAGAAGCGCACCGTGGCCGCAGCCGAGACGAAGGGCGGCCTTTCCGTACAAGATTTGATTTTGGTGGCCGTGCTCATCGCCGCGGGCGCCGTGCTGAAGCTGACCGTTTCCAGCTTCCTGAGCTTCGCCGGTATGAAGCCGAACTTCATGATCGCCATGTATTGCCTGGCCATTATCCTGACGCGACCGAAGGTGTATCAGTCGGCCATCATCGGTCTGCTGGTGGGCCTGGTCAGCCAAATTCCCATGCTGAACGCGACGCCGCTGGTGAACATCGCGTCTGAAACGCTGGGCGCGCTGGTTTGCGGCGTGCTGGTGGCCGTGTTCATGAAGATTGCCGTTGAAAACAAGGCTTGCCAGAACGTGGTGTTCCCCGGCGTGATCACCTTCCTTTCCACCGTTGTTTCCGGCTACACGTTTGCCCTGATCGTCGGCGTGACCGTGAGCCATCTGTCGCCGCTGGCCGTGTTCGGCGTGTACGCCGTCATGGTGTTCGGCACTGCGGTGTTCAACACGGTGATCGTGGCCGTGCTCACCCCGATTCTGCGTGCGGTTCTGAAGCGCTAGCTTGTTCCGTCGGCCTGACGGCCGCCGGGGTGCTCGAC
>CAVBPP010000003.1:0-10884 GCA_963597295.1 Paratractidigestivibacter sp.
CGGCGTCGAGGACGACCATGGCAGTGGCGTTGGGCACGTCGACGCCGACCTCGATGACGGTTGTCGCGACCAGAACCTGCGTCTCGTTGGTGCGGAAGCGCTCCATGACCTGCTGCTTCTCGGAGCTTTTCATGCGTCCGTGCAGCAGCTCGACGTTCCAGTCGGCGAAAACCGAATTTGACAGGAATTCGGCTTCCTTCGTCGCAGCCGCCACGTCGTCGTTTCCCAAATCGTCATCGGACTCGATGCTGATGGCGGCGTATTCGTAGGCCTCCTCGTCGGCCGCGCGCTTGCGCCCGCCGCCCCGCTTGTCGCGCTCGTCGGTATCCTGCCCGATAAGCGGGCAGACTACGTAGACCTGCTCTCCGCGCTCAAGCGCCTCGCGGGCGGCATCGTAGGCTCTGCCCTGATCGGATTTATGGACCACATGCGTGGTTCGTTTGGCAGAATCATGCGGGCGCCGTTTGATATAGGAAAGCGTCATATCGCCGAACACCGCAAGCGCCAAGGTACGCGGAATGGGAGTCGCCGTCAGGTACAGCGCATCCGGGGCGACGCCCTTCGAAAGCAGCTTCTCGCGCTGACCGACGCCGAATCGCTGCTGCTCGTCGATAACAGCCAAAGAGAGGTTGGCGAACTTCACGTCATCTTCCAATATGGCATGGGTGCCGATGAGCACCGTGACGTCGCCTGACGCCGCGCGCTCCAATATTTCCGCACGCTGCGTGTCCGGGGTCGAACCCGTCAGGATAGCCCAGCTAACGCCGACCTTATCGAACAGCTCGCCCAGGCTTTTGCCATGCTGACGTGCCAGAACCTCTGTCGGCGCGAGCAGCGCGGCCTGCGAGGCGGTGTCGGCCACGGCCGCGAGCGCGAAAGCGGCGACCGCGGTCTTGCCGGTGCCGACGTCGCCGAGCAGCATATGGTTCATAGCGCCCGAGGCGGCCATATTGGCAAGGATGTCATCGCGTGCGGCAAGCTGCTCATCGGTCAGCTGGAACGGCAAGGCGCCTTCGATGGAGGCGCCACACGGCCCGTCGACGACATGGGCTGTCGCATCGCCGGTCGCACGCCCTCGCGACTCGCTCATGAGCATCAACTCGAGCAGCAGCAGCTCCTCGTAAACCAAACGCCTACGCGCCTGGGCGACCTCGACCATCGATTGGGGGAAATGAATGCAGGAAAGCGCCTGGTTGCGACCCATCAGCCTGTAACGGACGCGGAGTTCCAAGGGAAGCGGGTCGTAGGCGCCGGCGGTCAAGTCGAGCGCGTTGCCCACCAAACGGCGCATCCAAGCAGGCGATATCTTCTCGCAAGCCGGATGCACGGGAATAATCATGCCGCAAGCGGCCTGGCCCTGCCCCAACACCTCTAAGTACGGGTTCGTCATGCGCTTGAAGCCGTAATTGAACTCCACCTTGCCGGCCACGGCGATGCTCATCCCGGCGCTTAGCTGATCTTTCAGCCACGGTTGGCGAAAGCAAGTGACCATGAGCACGCCGGTTTCGTCCACGAGCGTTATCTCGACAAGCGAAAGGCTCGGGCGCGGGCGCTTCAGCTCAACCTTATGCACCTGACCTTGGATGGTGCATGAGTCGCCTATACGCGCTCCGGCCACCTGCGCGCGATGCGAAAGGTCGACATAACGACGCGGGAAATGCGTCACCAAATCGCGCACCGTATGCACGCCGAGCTTCGCCAAGGCCGTTGCACGAGTGGGGCTTACTCCCGAAACGCGCGTGACCGACTCGTCGAGCGCAAGTGTTGCTGCTAAACGGTCGGTCACGATAAGGCGATTCTACTAATAGTGATTGAGATTATTCGACGGAGAACACGATGGGGTACAGAGGCTGCTCGCCGCGATGCGCGTCGATTTCCAGATCCTCGTACTTGTCCTCGATCTGAGCTTGCAGAGCCTCGAAGTCCTCGTCGGACATGTCGGCTCCGGCAAGAAGCGTGCAGGTGTCGGCATCCTCGGCCTCCATCTGCTCGAGCAACTGCATGACCACCTCGGGCACCGAAGAACCGACGGCCTCGATGGAACCGCCGGTGATGCCGATGATGTCGCCGTCCATGATGAGGTTGCCCGATGCATCCTTGGAATTCTTGATGGCCGTGGTCACCTCGGCGCACTTCACGTCCTCGAACGCCTCGGTCATCGACTCGACGTTGCCCTCGAGCGTGGCCGCGGCATCGATGCCGAACATGGCGGCAAAGGCCTCGGGGACGGCGCGCGTGGGCACGACGCCGCACGGGGTTTCGGAAAGCTCGCAAGCGGACTGGGCAGCCATGATGATGTTCTTGTTGTTGGGCAGGAAGATGATGGCATCCGCGTTCACCTTCGCCGCCGCGTCAAGCAAGTCCTTCGTGGAAGGATTCATTGTCTGGCCGCCGGACACGACAACATCGACGCCGAGCGATTTCAGGATGTTCGCATTGCCCTCGCCGGGCGCGACCGCAACGAAACCGAGCGGCTTGCGCTCGCCGGCCTCCTCCTCGATGAGCTTCTCGTTGCGCTCGGCGGACTGGAGCTTCATGTTGTGGATGAACACCTCGGAGATCTGGCCGCGCTCGAGGAAGTACGCGAGCACCTTGTCCGGCGTGTTCGAGTGCACGTGCACCTTGAACTTGGGGTTGTCGCCGACGCACAGCTCGCAGTCGCCCATCGTGGACAGGAAGTCGAGCGCCTCGTTGCGATCGAGCGTGTCGGAATCGACCAGGAACTCGTTGCAGTACGTATACGTGCTGCCCTCCCAATCGTTGATCTGCTCGATTTCCACCTTCGGGGCGGCCTCGCGCGCGAAAGCGAGCTCGTCGACGAGCGGGCCCTGCTTGCCGGTGAGGGCGGCCACGAACGCATCGATGAGGATGGCCAGGCCGTATCCGCCGGAGTCGACGACGCCGTGCTCCTTCAGCACGGGAAGCAGCTCGGGCGTGCGCTGAACGGAGGCGTAGGCCTCCTCGACGATGTAGCCGAGCGCGTCGTCGGTGGACATCTTCTTCTTGCGGGCATGCTTGGCGGCGGCCGCGGAATCCTTAAGCACGGTGAGAATGGTTCCCTCGACCGGCTTGCGCACAGCGCAGAAGGCCACCTCCTGCGCCTTGGCGAAGCCGCTTTCGATGGCATCCGTGTCGAACTGCTCGTGATCGGCGATGCCCTCGCACAGGCCGCGCAGGATCTGCGAAGTGATGACGCCGGAATTGCCGCGGGCGCCCATCAGCGCGCCCTGCGTGATGGCCTTGCGGATATCGGCCTCGGAAGCGCCGATGGGAAGCTTGGCGAGGTTTGCCACCACGGATTCGACCGTGAGCGACATGTTGGTGCCGGTGTCCCCATCGGGTACGGGGAACACGTTCAATCGATTGACCTCGTCAGCGCGCGCGCTCAGATTCTTACTGGCAGCGGCAACGGCATTGACCAGGTCGTTTGCGGAATAGGTATCAGACATTTGAAAAGATTCTCCTTCACACATGCAGCGCGTGGCGCCGCAAGATAAGCTACTTGCGGACCTTGACGCCCTGCACGTGCACCTCGACTCCGTCGAGCGGGACGCGGGCATACTCGGTCAGGACGAAGCTGACCTGGTCGACGAGGTTCTGTGACACCGTATTGATGTTGGTGCCGTATTCCACGACGATGTAGAGCGCAACATGCACGCCGTTGTCGGTGGCGGTGACGGTGATGCCGCGGCGCAAACGCGATGCAGGCAGGATCTTGGCGACGCCGTCGGCGACCGAAGGGGCGGCCATGCCCACAACGCCGTAGCATTCCAGTGCGGCATTGCCGACCATATCGGCAAGGACATCGTTGGCAACGTGGAGGTTGCCCGGGATGGATTCAGTCATGGCGTTCCTTTCTGGCATGCTGGTTAGCGCATTTAACGCGTAGTGTTCGAGTATAGCGCATGCGCAAGGTGCTCTGATGTTCCATATATTGAGAGTCTGTGCATACTACACGAAAAATTCTTGTCCGCCTGCGATGCGTTGTGCTATAGTAATCGGGCTTTTGTGCAATCCGGCGAAGGCCGAAGCTAAAACACTAGGTACATGGAGTGATGAGTAATGTCTAAGATTTGCGAAGTTTGCGGTAAGGCTCCCGTCGCTGGGCGCAGCGTCAGCCATTCCCACCGTGTGACGAACCGTTGGTTCCGTCCGAACATCCAGAAGGTCACCATCAAGGACAGCAAGGGTCGCGTCCGCAAGGCCAACGTCTGCACCAAGTGCATGAAGGCCGGCAAGGTCACCCGCGCTTAATAGCCTGGTTCCTTTTCATCTGGAACGAAAGCCCGTCTCTTTGAGGCGGGCTTTTTGCATTTGAGAAATGCTTGTGAGCGAAGAAGGCGCGAGCATGGGGCTTGGCATCGAAACGCAATATCGCACGCGGTGCAGGGTGCAGGGATTTCCTCACAACGATGAATCATCGCGTTTAACGCTCCCATAAAAAAAGACGCCCACCGAAGCGGACGTCTTTTGGATTATTCGGCATTCAGGATGAGTAAGCGCGAGCAGGTTGGGCAGGTTCCCACATTGCCGTGGGCCTTCATGTCGATGATGCGACCGTTGTCGATGGACGCGCGGCAGGCGCTGCAGGTGCCCGCGTCGGTCAGCTTCGACAACGGCACTCCCCCGGTGCCTCCGGCTGTGCGGTTAAACACCTTCAGCACATCGGCCGGAACGCCCTTCGCGAGCTCATCGCGCTCGGCGCGCGTCGCGGCGGCGGCGGCTTTGAGTTTTCCACCCTCGGCGATAAACGATTCGGTGGCTACCTTCTCGTTCTTGTCAAGCTGAGCGAGCGCGGTGTCAATCTGGTTCTTCACGCCGGTGATCTTGGTAACCTCGGCATCGGCGGCTGACATCTCAACCTCGAGCGTCTCGCGGCGCTTCGTCAAGCCGGCGAGCTCCTTCGTGCGTGCCTGCACGCTGCGGAAATCGCCCTTGACCTCATCTATTTCGCCTTGGATTTTCTTCTGCTTCTCGGAAAGGTCGTCGTCCTCATGGGTAAGTTTGGCGAGCTTTTGATTGGCAGCGGAAAGCAACGCGTCAACTTGCTGGGCCTTTTCCTCGATTTGACGGCGCTTCGCGCGCGCCTCCAGAATGGTCTTGCGCTGAGGCAGGGCCTCTAGCTGCTTGTCGGTGCGATGCGCCTGCACCTCTAGCTGCTGCATTTTGAGCAGCGTCTCCAAAACATCCGAATCGATATGCATGTTCGTCCTTTGCTCGCTGTCTTATGCGGTCGGTTGACGTTGACGTCGGATAACCTTGATTATAGCCTCATCGTTTCAGGGTGAGCCCAATTGTCGTTTTGCCCCACGATTACCACACCGTCGGCAGGCACACCGGCATCGCGAGCGGCCGCCGCGAGAACCCCCGCGAAGGGAAGCTCAGAGGTGTCATGCCCAAGCTCGATGATGCAAAGGCCCGCCGCCGAGAAATCGAGCGCGTCGTGGTACTTCACCTCGCCGGCGATCAGGCAATCTACATGCGCCTCGAACGACTTGCGCACCGTCGGGCCGGCGGCACCCGTGCAGGTGACGACGCGCTTCATGTCGCGGGAAAGGTTTCCCCAGACGCGCGGAGCGCGGCCGAACACCGACGTGCAGCGAGCCGCCAATTGCGCGAGGGTGAGCATCTCGCCCTCAAGCGAGCACAGCTGGCCGTAGCCTTTCGTAGCGTCCGAGACAATCGGCTCGACGACGCCATGGCAGGTCAAGCCGAGCATCCCGGGAAGCATCGCCTTCGCCTCATGGGAAACGTCAAGCGCCGTGTGAAAGTTCATGAGCGCGACGCCAAGCTCAATGGCGCGAAACACGCCGGCTCCGGGATTTTCCGCCACCGAAGCGCCAGGCTGGAAGGATGTGGGCGGCGTCAGGAAGGCTGGATGGTGCGTGAGCAGGACATTCGCACCGGCGGCTGCGGCGGCTTCGATGGCCGCGACGGTCGGGTCGAGCGCGCAGGCGACGCCGGAAACCGAGCGCGCGGGATCGCCGACGAGCAACCCCGTTCGGTCCCAATCCTCAGCATCTGAGGCGGGAAAACGCGCAAGCAGTGCACACTCGAGCTGCCCGATGGAAAGCTGCGCTTGCTGGGCGGCTAGGGTTCCGGAAGGGATACGTACCAGGCTGGCACCGCGCTGCGGCGAAGCGGACTCGTCAGGCACACCGCCCGATTCGCCCTTCCCCATCAGGTTGCGTTCATTCGATTCGTTATCCTGCATATGTCCATTCCTTCTCAGTTGATCCAACTTGCCGGCCTGATCACGTAAACGACGTCTATTCCAGTGGGATCTGACGCCTATCGCCGTCGGGGGTCGGCACCGTTATGTGGCGATAGCCCGCATCGTAGAGCACCTTGTAGCCTTCGCGGATATTGCGCACGACCACCGCCGGGTCATGGGCATCGGAGCCGATGGTGCAGGAAACGCCCGCGCGGCGAAACGTTGCGAGCATATCAGGCGCGGGGAACATCTCGGCGCAGGGGTAGGTCGCTCCCGAGGTGTTCAGCTCGATCATGCGTCCGGTCGAAAGGATAGCCTCGGCGCAGGCATTGTAGGTGGCCTGCAAGTCGTAAGCGGGACGATAGCCGAACTTCTTCACCAGGTCAGGGTGGGCCATCACCGTGAACGGAGCGCTTTCGCAGCTTGCCGCCTCGCACCAGATCTCGAAGTAGCGACGCCACACGGCATCGACGCCCACCTCATGCCAACGCGCTTCCTCGGCCGGGTCGTCGAAGGCCCACATGTCGACGAAATGCACGCTGCCGAGCACGATGCCATAGGGACTGAAATCGCAGGCGGCCAGGTCGCGGTCCTCGGCATCGCCGAGCCAATCGACCTCGCATCCCGCGATTACCTGCATGTTCGGGTGAGTTGCATCTGCCGCGGCTATATCGGCTAAATATTGCGGCAACTTATCCCATGCCATGGAAATCTCGTTTGTCGGATCCATTTCGGCCGACATCGGGAAGTGTTCCGTTATGGCGAGGGTGCCAACTCCCGCCGCCTCAGCCGCGGCCGCAAGCTCGGCGACCGTTCCGTGGCCGTGGCCCGTGTAGTTCGTATGCGTGTGCGTGGTGACCAGTTCCACGTCTTACCGCCTTTCCTGCATCAAATGCCTCTCCGGCTGCGAACCGCCGGCGCGCATCAGCTTCAAATCCAAATAACAAAGGCCGCCCGAAGGCGACCCAGAGGCATCATTGCCAATCAAGCACCGGACGCACGGCCTCGATGAACGCATCGATGTCGGCTTCGGTGGTGTAGTGCCCCATCGACACGCGCAGCGCCCCATGAGCGCTATCGGCGTCGATGCCGATAGCCTTGAGCACATGCGAGGGCTCGAGCGAATGCGACGAGCAGGCTGAGCCTCCCGAAACGCCGAAGCCGCGCATATCGAAGCGCAGAATGAGCGTTTCGCTTTCCAGGTCGTCCACCAGCACATGCACGATATTCGGCAAGAAATCAACGCTTCCGGCGGGGACCTTCACCGTGGCGCGGACACCGGACTCTGCCGTAAGCGCCGCATACAGCTTATCGCGGAGTGCGGCGAGCCGGACCTGCTCGGCCGGCTGCAACTCTTGCGCAGCCTCGACGGCCGCGGCGAAGGCCACGGCGCCGGCGACGTTCTGCGTGCCGCTGCGCCGACCGGCCTCCTGGCCGCCGCCGAGCAGATAGGCGTCGAACGGCGTGCGAGATTTCAGATACAGCGCGCCAATTCCCTTCGGGGCGCCGATCTTGTGTCCGGAGAAAGATGCCGCGTCGCAACCCCAATCGACCACGTTCACGGCAACCTTGCCGAGCGCCTGCGTGGCATCGGTGTGGAACAGCGCGCCGCGCTCATGCGCGATGCGAGCCAGCTCGGCTACGGGTTGCACGCTTCCCACCTCGGAATTCGCGGCCATAACGCTCACGAGAACCGTGTTTTCATCGCAAACTTCGGCCAGGGAATCGCAGGAGATGAAACCGGAGGTGTCGGGCATCAGGCGCACCACTTCGAAACCTTCGGCCGCAAGGCGCTTGGCCGGGGCGAGCACGGCGTCGTGCTCGATGGCCGAAACGATAACGCGCGGCGTGAAATCGCCGGCACCGCTGCGGCGGCGGGCGTCGCGGGCGGCGCAGGCAAGGCCGAACAGTGCAGCGTTGTCCGCTTCGGTCGCCCCGCTCGTCAGGATGATCTCGTCTGGACGCGAGGCGCCAAGCGCTCGCGAAATGCGTCGACGCGCATCTTCGAGCGCAGAAAAAGCCGCGCGGCCCGCGCAGTGCAGGCTGTTGGCGTTGCCGCCGACCGTAAGGTTCGCGCGGCCCGGCACCTGATACGGCGCCATGGCGGCCGCGGCCTCTTCGCTAAGCGGGGCGGTCGCGGCATAGTCAAGGTATACGTAGTTGTCGGGAACCTTCGCCACCATCGGGGCCTACGCCTCCTTAGCGGCAGCGGACGCAACAGCGCCGGCCCCTGCGCCGCCGGACGCCAGCGCCCCAAGACGCGCAGCCTCGGCCGCTTCCGTGACCTGCGCGATCGCAGCCGCCGGGTCGTCGGCGCCGCAAACGGCAGAACCGCACACCAGCACATCGGCGCCGGCCGCGGCCACAAGAGGCGCCGTAGCCGTGCCGATGCCGCCATCGACCTCGATGAGCGGGGACGCCCCGACCGCGCGCGCCAGCTCAACCACGCGAGCCACCTTGCGATCGGAGCCTTCGATATAGCTTTGGCCCGAGAACCCGGGCTCGACGCTCATGACCAGCACCATATCCAGCTGGGCCATCACCGGCGCCAGCACTTCCACAGGCGTGCGGGGCTTCACGGAAGCCGCGGCCTTCGCTCCGGCGGCATGGATTCGACGGACCGCTTCCTCCAGCTGATAGCCAGCGGCTGCTTCGGCATGCACGGTCACGATATCCGCACCCGCATCCAAGTACCAATCCAGCTGCTCGAGCGGATTCGATATCATCAGATGAACGTCGAGCGGCAGATTCGTCACGCGCTTCAGTTGCTTCACGTGGGGCACGCCGATAGTCAGGTTCGGGACGAAATGGCCGTCCATGACGTCGACATGGATATAGCCGGCGCCGCCGGCCTCGATGGTGCGGATGTCGCGCTCCAAGTTCATGAAATCGGCCGACAGGATTGAGGGTGCGATCTTTACCGGTTCGAACACGTCTGGTCCTTCCCACTGTGCGCGGCATGCGCAGGATTTCTGATTTCGCTCGCATTTTACCCCATGGAATCTGCGAAGTTGCGGTATCGGCGAAGCATCAGGAAACTTATACTGAATGAAACAGAAAGGCGGTAAACGATGGGCGCGCAGAACCACTACACCTATTTCACGCCGGCCGGCCCGATCACCGTCGAGGCTCGCGCCGGAGCCGTGACGCGCATCGCCCTCGGTCGCATCGCCCTTGCCGGCGCATGCCAGCCGAGCGCCATCACGAATGCCGCCGCCACGCAGATTCAGGAATACCTAGCCGGCAAGCGAAATACCTTCGATATCCCCTTGCATTCGCAGGGAAGCCCCTTTCAACAGGCCGTTTGGGATGCACTTGGTCGCGTTCCATACGGGCAATCGATCACAGCGGCCGAACTGGCCTGCCGCATCGGGCACGCCGGCGCGCACAGGGCTGTCGGCGCCGCGGTGCGAGCGAACCCCTTCGCCATCGTCGTGCCAAGCCACCGCTTAGTGCGCGCAAACGGCCAGCCTTGGGGCGATGGCAAGCCCGCCCGGCTTCGAGGCGCCCTGCTGAAGATGGAGCGCGAGCGGTAGATCCACGGCTTACCGCAGACTCGGCTGTCCAACGCCTCAACCCGCACGAGCCCACAATCCGAAGGGATTTACTTGTCGAAGTTCTCCATACCCATCACCACGGCCGTGGCGCTATTCCCTTTCATAGCGCTGCTGATTACCGTGCCCTTCATGGTGCATAAGTACCGCAGGCTCGGGTCGGTGCCGATTTCGCATGCGCTGATTGTGTATTCCTTCGTGTTTTACCTGATGTGCGCTTATTTTCTGGTGCTACTGCCGCTGCCGGCCGACCGCACCGCGTATTTTCCCCACGCCGCGACGCCGCAGCTCGAGCCGTTTCGCTTCCTGCGCCTGTTCGCGCAGAGCACCGATGCCACCCTCGACAACCCCGCAAGCTGGCCTTCCGTCATCACCAATGTGCATATATACGAAGCGTTCTTCAACGTATTGCTGCTGCTGCCGCTTGGCGCCTACTTGCGCTACTACTTCAAGCGAACCTGGTGGCAAACGCTGATCATAGGCTTTTGCGTCTCGCTTTCGTTCGAATTGACCCAGCTCACCGGCATATGGGGAATCTACGAGCACCCCTATCGCCTTTTCGACGTGGACGACCTGATGACCAATACCGCGGGCGCCATGATCGGCTTCTGGCTCACAGGCCCGTTTCTGCGTATCCTGCCCGACCTGCGGATCGTCGAGCGAAACGCGAAACGGCGCGGCCGCACCGCATCGGCCACGCGACGCGCGCTCTCGTTCGGAATCGACCTGGTCATCGCCATAGGCGTTGCCACCGTCATATTCGGCATGGCGAAAGAAGCCGCCGATGCGCAGAATTTCCGGGCCGGAATCGACCAGAGCGCCTTCTGGATGTCATCCGTGGCGGGGCTGGTCATCGCGTTCGCAATGGCGCCCCTGATCACGAGAGGGCAAACCTTCGGGCAGAAACTGCTGCATCTTCATGTGGTGACAAACCAAGCCGAGAAGCCCGGCTGGCTGCGCGTAGCCGCGCGCTACGGGGTGCTGTTCGCCATCCTTTTCGTACCCGCTTGGGCATTCAGCCTGATAATCGGTATTGATTCCGCGCCAACATCGACTCAGGAAATTAAGCAGATTGCGGCAAGCGCCATCAACGGGCCGCATGTCTTGGAGGCACTC
>CAVBPP010000004.1:0-9435 GCA_963597295.1 Paratractidigestivibacter sp.
GCTACGATGTACTGGGCCCGGCTGCCGTGGTGCTGCTGTGCGTGTGCCGCGCCTGTCAGGGCCTGGGCCTTGCGGGCGAGTGGTCGGGCGCTGCGCTGGTGGCGACCGAGAACGCCCCGGCGAACAAGCGCGCGCTGTATGGCAGCTTCCCCAATCTGGGCGCTCCGATTGGTTTTTTCTGCGCGTACGGCGTGAACCTGCTGCTTGACGTGATGCTGCCCGAGGGCGCCATGGCCGCTTGGGGTTGGCGCATCCCGTTTTTGCTGTCGTGCGTGCTGGTGATAGTGGGCCTGGTGGTGCGCGTGCGCATGAGCGAGACGCCGGTGTACCAGAAGGCCTCGGCCGAAAACCGCACGTCGAAGACCCCATTGCGCGACCTGTGCAAGCATTGGCGCCGCGTGGTGCTGGGCACGTGCACCATGTCCATCACCTACACGCTGTTCTACGTGCTGGGCACCTGGTCGCTTTCGTACGGCACGTCGACGCTCGGGTTCACGCAGCAGCAATATTTGGGAATGCAGCTGGTGGCGGTGTTCTTCTTCGCCGGCTTCGTGCTGGTGGGCTGTTTGCTGGCCGACAAGCACGGCCGCAAGCCCATCCTGCTCATCGGCAATGCCTGCACGCTGGCGTTTGCCCTGGTGGCGCCTACATTGCTTTCCGTGAGCACCGTGCTTTCCGTCATGGTGTTCTTAAGCGTCGGCTTCGCTTGCATGGGCACTATCTTCGGGCCGTGCGGCAGCTACCTGCCCGAGCTGTTCCCCGCGAAGGTGCGCTATTCCGGCGCGGGCCTGAGTTACAACCTGGCCGCCATCACCGGCGGCGCCTTCGCCCCGACTATCGCTTCGGCGTTGGTGATGAGCTTCGGCATTCAGGCGCTCGGCTGGTACATGGGCGGCATGGCGGCGGTTGCCCTGGTAGCGCTGCTGTTCTTCCGTGAAAGCAAGGACGTCGACTTCGAGAAATAGGCGGTTGAGGGCTAGGGGAGGCTTTCGGTCTCCCCTTATCCTAGGCGGCCGTAGTCGTTCCATTCCCCGTAGAGGTTGCCTTTCTTGGTTTCGGCTATCAGGTGCGCGAGGGCCTTTTCGTAAGCCCGCTTGTCGCGGTTTTTGCAGAAGGCGACGTTGTAGGCACGAATGCGCTGGTAAAGCGGCGGAAAGCGCTTGAATTTCGAGAAGACGCGAGCGTCTTTCAGGGCCTGTGCGACGTCCGGGTCGATTTTGAACGAACGCGGTCCCATGGCGGGCAGCACCGCGCGCCCCGCATCGGTCATGAGGCCCAGGCGCTCGAGCCGGCGGACTCGTTCTTTGTTGAGCTCAGTCCATACGCTGCCGGGCCGTCGGGGGCTGAAGCGCTGCATCGTCACGCCGTTCACCTTGGCATACGTGGAATCTATCCAGCCGAAGCAGAGCGCTTCCTCGACGGCGTCCAAGTAGTAAAGGTGCTCGTCGTTGCCCGGTTTGCCACGCTTGGCTGCGACCCAGCATTCGCTTTCGGTCGAAGCATTGGCCTGCAACCATGCGCGAAACTCAGCACGGCTGACGACGTCAAGTATGTTCTGCGGCTTTCGTTCCATAGGATGATTATGGCATAGTGAAGGAGACTGGTGCTATGCCCTTATCCGGCTAGTAGAACTGCCGCCAACAGTGCCGCTTGACCTGCGGCATTGGTTAGCTGCTCTATCCAGTTGTCGCGAGCGCTTGTCTGGTCGCCGTGGCTGGCGAAGTAGCCCATGGCGCACATGCAGGCGAACCATACGACCACCAGCGCCAAGCTGGGCATGCTGCCAAGCGCGCCGAATGCCTGGGCGGCGCGTTGCCAACCGATCAGCGCACCTGCGATCATCAGCACGAACCCGGCCGGCATGAGGAATCGCATCTGTTTTGCCAACAGGGGGATGTTTTTGCGCGCAAGCGCGATGATCAGCTTCCACGTAACCTTGCCAGCGCCGCCAACGAAGCAAAGCGCAGCGCCGATTGCGAACACGGGGCTTGCCATCTTCAAACCAAGCACCAACGTTGCCGCGCCGAAGAAAATCACCGGCAAAGCATCTACCAGGGCTAATGATAGGGTGAACCCTTCGGGTACTGCGGGCTTGCTCTCCATAGGCTGGCTCCTTAGTGTGCTAGGCGGCTGGCTCGTTGGTGCTTTTCTATTCCTTATGATACCGATAAGTTTTCAGGGAGGTCCCGAGTTTCTTCGCTTTTGTCGGTGCGCTAAACTCGTTTCATTAAACGAGCCAACGTCGGAAGGATGTCGTCATGAATGCAGAAGAGTACAAGCTAGCCGCCAACTATTGGATTTCGAAGGAATGCGTGGAAATGCCTGCTGATCAGCTTGCGAGCTGGGCGGATACGTTCTTCGCGGAGAAAACTACTTGCGCGCTGGCCACGGGTTATGGCGACCAGGTGCGTTGCACGCCGCTTGAGTACAGCTACCATGACGGTGCGTTTTGGATCTTCACCGAAGGCGGCTTGAAGTTCGCCAATCTAGAGCATAACAAGAACGTTTGCCTGGCCATTTTCGACCAGGATGCGAAGTTCGGCGCCTTGCGAAGCGCCCAGGTGGAGGGCGCGGTAGAGATCGTCGAGCCCCTCAGCGATGTGTACCTGGCGCACGCCGAGTACAAGAAGGTTCCCGAGGCCGCACTGCGCAAGCTGGCCGGCGAAGGCCGCCCGATGCACCTTCTGCGCATCACGCCAACGCGTGCGGACATTCTCTGCTCCGCCTTCAAAAGCGAGGGCTACGACAGCCGCCAGGTGCTCGAGTTTTAACAAAGGCCGCGAAGGCCATTGCGGCCGTTAGGAGTTTTCTCCTTAAGCTACGGTCGCGATAGCCATTGGGCGCATGCGCTTTGGCGGACTCACACCGAAACAGGTTCGCCGTATTCGCGGTACATGGCGGCACGGGTTACTATCCATTGCTTCCCGTATTTCCGCGCATCGACGCCGGGAGCTATCTTGCCGTATGTCACTGCTTTGCGTAGGGTTGACTCGCTGAGGCCCCAAAGCTCGCTGGCATCCGAGAATGACATGAGGCCATCGAAGGGCGTCTGCATCTCTGTGCCGTTTTTCCAGAGCTCGTCGCACGAGAGGTCGATGTCGTCGTTCCAGATGATGCCGTATCCGCCGACATCTACGGTGACAGCTGCGAACAGGGATTCGTCCTTTAACGGCGCAAAAGCCTGATGTTTTCCGAGAAGCGGCGCAACGTCGTAGGTTTTCGTGGTCCCGTTGGCGAATTGAACCGCAAGCGTCAGATTGGGCAGCGTCGCAACATCTTTCACCTTGTGAAACATATGATTTCGCCTCCTTTACTCGAGCGGATCAAGCTTTTTGAATTCCTGTGTTTCCCACATTCGCATCAGCTCCTCTTCGTTTTTGGAAACCTACTCGCGGACCATATCGGCTGCGCGAGGTGGGAGGTGGCCATCTAACAATTCCCCGTGCGGATATCGAAAGCCGCCGTATCGTCGCCGTAGATGGCATGGATATGTGGCGGATTGTGCTCCGACCCCAGGAAATACATTCGGATCACTATTCCGTAAAACCTTGCAAGCGCTGGCATGATGCTCCTTCCCGTCTGAATGTATTATATCACGGTATCGTGATTCTTGCGATTTACTAAACGGCATCACTTCGGGTGCTCTCGTGGATCGACGGGTGCCGTAACGTACAATTGCCTGGAATGGGGTGATATCAGTGATCTTGTACTTCTCTGCGACGGGCAATAGCCATGACGTCGCGAACAGGCTTGCGGAAGCTTTGGGCACGCAAAGCGTTTCGATTCTTGAGGCGGACAGTTCGGCATTCGCGGATGTGCGCGGTATCGTGTGCCCCACTTACGCTTGGGGTTTGCCTTGCGTTGTGGAAGATTTCCTTGCGACCACACGCTTATCCAAGCACGCCGACGGCATGTTCTTCGTTGCCACCTATGGCACCACTGCGGGTCAAATCGCTTATTGGGCCGACAATGCTTTGCAAAAGGGGAGCGGCCTGTTGTTCGATGCATTTTACGGTGTGAGAATGCCCGATACCTGGACCCCTATGTTCGATCTTTCCGATAAGCGCAAGGTGGACGCCATGCTCGGTGGCGTGCAAGCTCAGGTTGACGATATCGTCGCGAAGGTGCGTCAGGGCGTGCAGGGCAATCACATGGCAGGTCGCTTGCCCGCCGTGGCACGTCTGGTTTATCGCCCTTATTACGACCATATGCGTCAGACGCGCAACTTCCACGTGGAGCAAACCTGCATAGGCTGCGGCCTCTGCGCAAAGAAATGCCCTGTGCAGGCAATTCAAATGAATGGCCGGCGTCCCGTGTGGACGTCCGACCGATGCGCGATGTGTCTAAGCTGTCTGCACCATTGCCCCAAGTTCGCCATCCAATACGGCCGCAACACCAAACGCCACGGCCAGTATGTGAATCCGAACGTTAGAAATTAATCGGAAAAGCCTTGTTGTGCTCGTGGGTTGCGAAGCTGTAAGGGAGGGCGTTTGCCTTACGGTGCTGAAGTGTGCGGTGCTCGCCGGTGCCAGCCGTAAAACCAAAAGGGCCCTGCTTCCTCTTGCGTGGAAGCAGGGTCCTTCGGCTAGCAAACGCAGGCGTAAATGCTTACGCGGCGTCCTTTTCGGCTTGCCAGGTGGACAGTTCGGGTTCCCAGTTCTTCTGCACGTCGCCGAGTTTGGATTTGCGCATCAGGAACAGCGTCAGGCACAGGTATATGAGGGGGAGCGTCAGCATTGTTGGGGAGAGGCTTGCGGCTGCGACTGCGCCCACGCCACTTTCGGCGGCGCTTTGGAACAGCCAGCTACTCGTGCTTGCCATAACGTCGTTCAGGCCGTGCAGCAGTGCGACCACCCAGATATTGCCCGTGCGGAAATACACGGCGCCCAGGAACAGGCCCGCGAATATCGTCTGGAAAACCTGTATGGCCGTAGCCATCGCGTCTGAGCCGGAAATAATGTTTTGACCGTGCACCACTCCGAAGATGACCGACGAAATGATGAGGGCTTTCCAGATGTTTGCGCGGTCGGTGCCGAAACGTTCAAGCAGGGTTTGGCCGACGATGCCGCGGCATACGAGCTCCTCTGCGAGGCCCACCATCAAATAGCTGAGAATGACGACGATGGATGCGGTGTCGAACAACGGTTGGCCCATGGCGGCTACGATTTCGCCGTATTGGGCCGGAGCGTCGCCCGAAAGGATTGCGTCGGCCACGGAAACCATGTAATAGATAGAGAAAATCTGATAGCAGAGTACGGGCAGGGCGACGAACAATCCTCTGAAGAAGCCCTGGCCTTTTCTGGTGATGATTGCGCTGCGTCCCGTGATAACGAGGATCGCGATGGCGGCGATCGTAATGATGCAATCCGCGAAGATGGTGCTCGTGCCTTCATTCATGCGCGCGCTATCGACGAGATAGTAGATGGTGTGGTTGTAAATGAACCCGAAGACGTGAAGGCCAATGATGACGCAAATGGCAACGGCGATAATCGAGAAGATGACGGGATGGTTCTTGCGGAACGTTCGGATGGCGTCCATGCGATTCCTTTCGTGTGGATGGATGTGCACCCATTGTATAGCTTCTCGTTGGCGTTCCCGGGCAGGCGGCGCGCTTTGTAGCTTGCGTTTATGGGGGATGAATAGTGCTAGTGCGGTACACGATGCGATGATGGTCGCCCTTTGCGGTTTTGCGAAGCAGACGTTCGCCGTCATGCGCAAAGGCCTCAGCGTGATGTCGCCCTTGGTTTTGCAGCACTGAATAAATCCTTATGAATTCGCATCAGGATAATTCTTAAACAGGAAATCTACCAGCGGAAATAAAGGCGCAAGGCCTTCTAAAGCACTTGTTATACCGTGTTCGATTCAGGAATTTCCGTATTTAAAGCTGTTTATATAGGTAGTCCCTATAAAGGCCTTTTCAGTGATGGCAAATGACGCCTATTGTAATTTGTCGCGTGTCCCTTTTTCGGCTCAATCCCCCATTTGAACTTTGGGACTTTGGGTCCTTGACTTTGTGGGTAGCGGTCGTTTGAGTTTCCTTTGCTCGCAGAGGCGAGTGCATTTTGTTCAAATCCAGAGTTATTTTCAGACAAATAGAAAGCCGTCGTTTGGCATCAAATACCAAGCGACGGCTGATTGGCTGTTTGCTACGACTGGCTCTTATGAATAGGGGCTTATCAGCTCTAATTCGGTCAGCCTAGAGCTCGATGCGGCCGAATTTTGCTAGGAGTTCGGAGGCGGCGGCGCAGGCTTCGCAGTTGCAGTACTTGGCACCTTCGGCCTTGCGCTTCTCTTGCATCGCCAGGAATTCGGCGGCGGCCTCTTCGCCCATCATCTGCACCGCGGGGCCCTTGGCGAAGGCGATGACGCCGTCGATGGTGGTCGGGCGGCCCTCAAGGACGTCGAGCAGCTGGTTGGTCGCGGCCTCGACCGCGGCGTCGCTGTTGCCGGCCGCCACGGCGACCTTCCAGGCGTTGGCGGCGTCCTTGGTCATCTGCGTGCTGCTGCCGGCTGCGGCCAGTGCGTCGACGCGGGTTTCAACGTAGTTGAACAGCTCTTTTTCCATGATGCGATCCTTTCTGTTGCGCTTGCGCGGCGAGGTTTGCTTTGCGTGCGTCGCGCTTTTCTGACGGTTCGATTTTATATCGTATGAACGATCTTGCGAAAGCTGCTTATCGAATGCCTAAGGTCATAGTTCGGGCTGCAAAGCTATATGGGGCCTTTCGAAGCCCAAGCGCAGGCGGTGGTTGCGCGCGTAAAGCAGCCGCGGGTGTAGCGCGCCGTGGCAGGCCCTGGGCCAGAGCATGGTCGAAGGTCGCGCTTGCGCTGCCGCGCCAGGCGCCCGGCCCATGTCTAGGGAATCCACGCTATTCGCCGAGATGTCCTTGCGCTTGGCGCCTTCAATCGTAGAGAATTCCAGTTATAGAGCAGCTGGCTTGTTCGCGGCGGAATTCTGCACCGCCGCCATTCTTTTCGGGCCAACTGCGCGAAACGCCTAAAGGTAGGCGCTCGGCGCTCAACTGCAAGCGCGCCGAAGATTTCTGCACCGTCGCTCGACGGCTGGATTCCCATCATTTATGCCGTCGCGCGAAAACTGTTCGTTTCGTTGCGAAGGACGCGGTATGCGCGGGGCTCAAAGACGAGAGCATCCTTCGCAAGAAGGGGGATTCACAATGGCAGACAATCGACAGATGTGGGAAAGCCTTGGCATGGACCTGGAAACCCACGACCAGCTGTGCGCCGTATTGCCGACGGCGTTCGCGGACGTGTACCTGAGCCAGGAAAACCGTCCCGAGAACATGGCGTTTTACGACTTCGTGGTGAGCGACATCCACGGCATTCGCCCCTCCGAGCTCATCGAGCTGCAGAAGGCCGGCGGCAAGGTGTTCGGCACCTTCTGCGTTTACGTTCCCGATGAGATCGTCATCGCATGCGGCGGCGCCGTCACCGGTTTGTGCGGCGGCTCGCAGTTCTGGGTGCCCGAGGGCGAAAAGGTGCTCCCGAGCGGCGTGTGCCCACTGGTGAAGGCGTCGCTGGGCGCGCATTTCGGCAAAACCTGCCCGTACTTCAGCGTCGCCGACATGTACGTGGGCGAGACCACCTGCGACGGCAAGAAGAAGGCCTACGAGATCTTGGGTGCCGACAAGAAGACCTACGTGATGGATATTCCGCAGATGAAGCGCGAAAAGGACATTCAGAAGTGGGCGGGCGAGATCGCCGATTTCGCCGCCGAGGTTCAGTCGTTCACGGGCGTGGAGCTTACCGCCGAGAACCTTGCTGCGGCTATCAAGACCGTCAACGACAAGCGCCGTGCGCTGGCGCGCGTGTTCGCCGCCACCAAGGCCGCGGGCCCCATTCCCATTTCGGGCAAAGACCGCCTGCTCATGACGCAGATCGCGTTCTTCGACGACCCGGTGCGCTGTGCCGAGAAGGCAAACGCGCTGGCCGACGAGCTTGAGCAGCGCGTGGCCGAAGGCGTGAGCGTTTTCGCCGACGGCACTAAGCGCCTGCTGGTCACCGGCACCCCCATGGCCATCCCCAACTGGAAGCTGCATCACATCATCGAGACCAGCGGCGCGGCCGTGGTGTGCGAGGAAATGTGCACCGGCACCCGTTACTTCGAGCACTTGGTCGACGAGGGCGCGACCACGCTGGAAGACCAGTACATGGCCCTGTCGCAGCGCTACATGAAGAACAATTGCGCCTGCTTCACGCCCAACCCCGGCCGTATCGAGGACATCGTGCGCCTGGCCCGTGAGTACCACGTGGACGGTGTGATCGACGCGAACCTGAAGTTCTGCACGCTGTACGACATCGAGAAGTCGGCCGTGGCCAAGGCGCTTGAGGCCGAGGGCATCCCGTGCCTGAGCCTTGAGACCGACTACACCGACAACGACGCCGAGCAGCTGCGCACGCGCATCCAGGCGTTCGTGGAGATGCTCGGTTAAGTTGCGCTGAGTGGGTTTTGGCGGGCGCGCGGCTTTGGGGTCGCGCGCCCGTTCGGATTGTGCGCCGCCTTTGGCTTGTTGAGGGCGGCGAGCTGGCGCGGGCTCGCGGCTCGGTGCAAACTGCCAGCTGGCGTCCGCGCTTACCGCCAAAACGCAGTAAACTTCGACAAAACGAATCGACGAAGGAACCAGCCTTGATCTATTTGGACAACGCAGCGACCACCATGCGCAAACCCGAGTGCGTAACGCGCGCCGTGGCCGAAGCCATGTGCTCGTTCGGCGGGGTGGGGCGCGGCGTTCATCCGGCCTCCATCTCGGCGGGCATGGCGGTGTATAGGGCCCGTGCGGCGGTGGCTGAACTTCTGGGCGCGCCGTCGGCTACCAGCGTGGCGTTCGCCGCGAACGCGACCATGGCGCTCAACATCGCCATTAACGGACTGGTGAAAAACGGTGACCGGCTGTTGACCACGGCGGCTTCGCACAATTCGGTCCTGCGCCCGCTGTTCCGCCTGCGCGACGTTGCCGGATGCGCCGTGGATGTGGCTCCCATTCGTCCCGATGGTTCGCTTGATGTCGAAGCTTACGCCGCGCTGCTGGCGAAAGGCCCGGCCCTGGTGGAGGCGACGCACGCCTCTAACCTCACGGGCGACATTTACCCCGTGGCCGAAATGGCTTGCATGGCGCACGATGCGGGCGCCCTGTTCGTGTTGGACGCCGCGCAGACGGCGGGTTCGTATCCGCTGAACATGGCCGAAATCGGCGCTGACGTGGTGTGCTTCACCGGGCATAAAAGCCTGCTCGGCCCTCAGGGGACGGGCGGGCTGTGCGTGGCCGAGGGTGTGGAAGTGGCGCCCCTTCTGGAAGGCGGGTCGGGCACCCACAGCTTCGACGAGCGCCATCCGCTGTTCATGCCCGAGCGCTTGGAAGCGGGCACGTTGAACGCGCATGGCCTCGCCGGCCTTGCGGCGGGCATCGGTTACATTCGTGA
>CAVBPP010000005.1:0-5235 GCA_963597295.1 Paratractidigestivibacter sp.
TGGAATGCCTGGTCGGACGGCGTGCGCGGGCCGCTTGCCGTGGTTGCCGACGCCATGCGCCGCGAGGTATACCCCGTGCGTTTTGAGGTTGACGACGCGGGTGTGCGCCGCCTGGATGCCGACCGCGTGGTGAAAGCCCAGCTGGCGGCCGAGGAGCTTGCGGCTTCGGCTGCGCCAGCGAGCAACGCGCTCGGTGAAGGCGTTGGCGTTGACGTCGACCCAGTGATCTTGCAGCTTGCTGGCGATGGCCTGAAAAAGTACGCCGAGCTGTTCGAACCCGCTGGGGTTCTTCTTCCTGAAAATCTTTGGGCGCCGACCGGCGCTGGGCTGCTGCTTGCGTTGCAAGCTGCTTGGCGTGCCGGCGAGGCAGACCCGTTCGATGCGCGCCGTCACAACCCGGGCTTTTTGCTGCCCGTGTACACCCGCTTGTCCGATGCCGAGGAAAACGAGCGCATCCGACTGGCGAAAAACGATCCGAAAAACCTGGCTACGGGCGTGCAGGATGTGGCACCTCGTCGCGACCAGCGCGCGACTATGCACGATACCGCGGTGCTCAATGCGCGCCCCGATGCGCAGGGCATCACGTACAAGCCGCTCGATGCGGCGCATGCAGCCGACGTTGCGGCGATGGAATCGCAGGTCATGTGCTCGGATGCTTGGAACGCCGCGCAGGTGGCCGACGAGCTTCCCCGCTCCGATCGCACCTGGTGGGCGGCTTATGCGCAGGCTGGTGGCGAAGGCGGGGGCGTGGCGGCTGGCGCGACTGACGCGGCGGTCGCTGGCAACGACGCTGATGCCGCTGCCGGCAACAGCATTTGCGCGGCCGGTTCCGACGGCCTTCGTTTGGTTGGATACGCCGGCGGCTTCATCGTTGACGGCGACGTGCAGATTCTGAAGATCGGCACTGACCCGGCGTGGCGTCGTCGCGGTATCGCTCGGCAGCTGATTTCCCGCGTGGCATCTGACGCGCGCGACCTGGGCGCGAAAACGGTTTCGCTTGAGGTCCGCGCCAGCAACACGGGTGCGCAGGCATTCTACGAAACGCTGGGTATGTGCCAGATCGGCAAGCGCCCGCGTTACTATTCCGATCGCGAGGATGCGGTCATCATGGAAGGCGCTCTCGACCCGCTGATCTGCGTCGATGCATCTGGCGCTGCGGCAAGCTCGGCCAAGGCGGCCGTTGCCGCCCCGGCATCGGTGGCGGGCATGCGCCTGCAGGTGGACGAGGCGCACAACGCGCAGGTGGCGCTGAACGCCGATGCTCAAAAGAACGTTTCGCCTGATGAAGCGAACGAATCCAGCTCCGCTGACGAACGCGCTGGCTCTGCGAGTGAAAGCTCCGCTTCGGACGTCGCCCCCGCCCCGACAAAGCTCATCCGCCCGCTCATTCTGTCAATCGAAAGCTCCTGCGATGAAACCGCGGCCGCCATCGTCGACGGCGAGGGCAACCTGCTCTCCGACGTGGTCGCCAGCCAGATCGACTTCCACGCGCGCTTCGGCGGCGTCGTCCCTGAAATCGCAAGCCGCAAGCACATCGAGGCTATCTGCGGCGTGTGCGATGAATGTCTTGAAGTGGCCGCCGCACGGCTCGGTATGCAGCAGCTGACCTGGGCAGACCTTGACGGCGTCGGCGTCACCTACGCGCCGGGCCTGGTCGGCGCGCTTGTCGTGGGCGTCGCCTTCGCCAAGGGTGCGGCCTGGGGCGCGAACAAGCCGCTCATCGGCGTGAACCATTTGGAAGGCCACTTGTACGCCAACAAAATCGGCGCTCCTGATTTCGCGCTGCCGGCTGTGGTTTCCCTGGTCAGCGGCGGAAACACCATGCTCGTGCACATGCGCGACTGGGGCAGCTACAAAATTCTGGGCACCACCATCGACGACGCGGTCGGCGAGGCGTTCGACAAGGTTGCCAAGGCGCTCGGCCTGGGCTACCCGGGCGGCCCGGTTGTTTCCGCGCAGGGTGCGCAGGGCAACCCGAAGGCCATCGCGTTCCCTCGCGCGATGATGCATTCCGGCGACATGCGTTTCAGCTTGTCGGGCCTGAAAACCGCCGTGGTCACTTACATCAACAACGAACGCGCCGCCGGCCGTCCGCTCAACGTGCCCAATATCTGTGCCAGCTTCGAGGCTGCCGTGGTGGACGTTCAGGTGAAGAAGGCCGAGATGGCGCTGCGGCAAACCGGCGCCCGCACGTTCTGCCTGGGCGGCGGCGTTGCGGCCAACCCCATGTTGCGCGCGGCCTACGAGAAGCTGTGCGCGAAGCTGAAGGTACGCCTGGTCATGCCCCCGCTCAAGGCTTGCGGCGACAACGCCGGCATGATCGCCCTCGTCGCGCTCGACCGCTTCCGCCAGCAGAGGTTCTACGGCTTAGACGCCGACGCCTGCGCCCATGCCGACCTGGAGAAACCCTACTAGCGGGCATTCTGTGCGCCACTAGCCCCCGAGCGCCCGCTGCACCTTTAAGACCAAGAGACATCCCCTCGCGTTAATTATTGACCCCGAGGCACAGTTTTTTGCTAAAGTAGGTGCCAATAGAGGAATAGCGAAGGGAGCCATCATGTCAATTCCAATATCTGACGGGAAAAGGCCCGTTGCGCGGGCAATAGCGCTTGCGGCCGCAGCGCTGCTGCTGGCCATTAGCCTGTCGTTCGCTTGCGTCGGCAAGGCGCATGCGGAGCAGACGCTTTCGGGCGTGGCGTCCGGCACCGTCAAAGTCGTGCTCGATCAGCCGAACAACGACAGCCATAACGGTGGCTCCAAAGATTCCGACAATACAGGCAATGGCTCCAAGTTGACGGCCACCGGCGACGTTATGGCGCTCGCCGCGCTGGGTGTGGGCATCCTCGCACTGGGCGCGGGGCTATGTGCTCGTTCGCTCTCGCAAGGTCGCTTCGGTTAACGCCGCAGGCGGCATGGGCGTCGGCGGCCCCGCGCGCATGGGTAAGGATGTCATGGCTGTGGCCGCTGCTTGCGCTGTGGCGGCCGCTATGTGCTTCGGCCTAGCGTTGCATCAGGCGAGCGCATCGGCCGACGAGCAAGCCGATACGATGGACAATCAGTCCGAGGTTACGGTCGACGGCACTATAGTTATCGACGAGCAGGGCGAAGTCGTCTCGTCCGACATCGACGTGGACAACCTTTCCGAGCAGGATCTGACCATCATCGGCTTCCTGTACATCTACGGCTTCGACGACCTGGGTGACCTGAGCACCCTTTCCGGCTCCTCCGCTGAAGTTGACGCCAGCATGGATTACCTTATCGATGCCGATTATTCCGACCTGCTGGTGCTCGACGACTTCCTGCAGCAGGTCAAGGACGCCGGCTCGGAGGGCATTGAGGCGCCCGTTTCCCTCGTGTACACCTATACCGCCTACGACATCGAGTTCGATTCCAATGGCGGTTCTGCCGTGAACGCCATGACCGTTGCGCAGGGTTCGGCCATCGGGGACTTGCCCACGCCCGTGCGCGAGGGCTATGCCTTCGACGGTTGGTATATCGAAGAGGAATCCGCCGCCAACACCGAGGCATCGGTCGCGGCCAACACCGAGGCGACCGCCGAAACGACAATCGCCACGGCGGCTGCCGAGTCCGACACCGCCGCGACTGCCGCGGCCGACACCGAGGTAGCTGCTGTGGCAAACACCGAGGCGACCGCCGCGACCAATGCCGCCGTCACCGGCGACAAGGTGACCGCCGAAACGAAGGTCACCCAGGACGTGACTCTTAAGGCGAATTGGGTTGCCGCTACTTACAAGGTAGAGATTTACAAGCAGAACGAAGCAGGCACCGGCTACGGCACCCCCACCACCGAGACGGTTTCCGGCACTGCGGGCGGCAAGACCGACTACAAGGCGCCTGCGTGCGAAGGCTTCACGGTGAAGTCCTTCGACCAGCAGACCATTGCGGCCGATGGCTCCACAACCCTTAAGGTCTACTACGACCGTGAGCTCTATAAGTTGAATTACGACCTTCAGGGTCATGGGAGCGCCATCGATTCCACCAGTGTTCGCTATGGCGCGCTTTTGGCGACTGGTTTATCGTCCGCAGCTTCGGACCCGAAGGCCGAAGGTTGGGGATTCGAGGGCTGGTACCTGGACAAGGAGTGCACGAAGACCGTTCAGTGGGAAACGGATACGATGGGGTACTACCCGGATGGTTTGACCGTTTATGCCAAGTGGCACGAGGGAACTCCCTATCAGGTTTGGTGCTATTCAAGTCAGAGAATAGGGTTGCCCACGTGGACGAAGACTTGCTACGGCACAGCTGGCGAAACGGTGACGGCGGCCGACGATATAACCGGATATAAGCTGAACGAGGCAAAATCCAAGAAGGTATCGGACAAGCTCGCTGCGGATGGCAGCACCGTGTTGGAGGCTTATTACGACGTCAATAGCTACAAGCTTACGTACCATTACATGGGCAAGTCGACCGATCAGACGGTTTCGGTTAACTACGGTTACACGCCTACTTGGAACTACGGTACCCAACCCAAGGGCAGCTGCGCTGGATATTCGATCGTTGGTTGGTACAAGGACGAGGCCCTAACCCAGCCTTTCGACATCTATAAAGAGAAGATGCCTGACCATGAAATGGACCTGTACGCCAAATGGGCGCCGAACACCGACACCAAGTACACGGTGAAACATTATCAGCAGAACGTCGCCGACGACGAGTATACCCTCGTCGAGACGGAGACGCTGACGGGCACCACCGCAAAGTCCACTGCGGCTGCTGGAAAGGAATACAAGAATTTCAGCTCAGCCCAGATCAAGAAGCCGGCCGCTGACGGCAAACAGACGCTCCAGACCTTCGATGCGGCCACCGACCAGACAACCATCGCCGCCGACGGCACCACGGTCATCAACCTCTATTACAACCGCGATACGTATTATGTGCACGTGTACTACGGCGAGGACGATATCGCCGCGTTCAACCCATATGGGCATTCGCAGAAAATCCGAAACGGTCGTACGGCGACCGAGCCCGACGTCCTTGCGATGGCTCAGAGCTCTGACAAGGGGTCCGTCATCGGCTGGAAGCGCCTGGTCATTTCGAAGGTTGATGGCAAGGAAGTCGGCAGCTACGTTGACTTTAATTTCTCGGAGCCCATCACGGCTGAGATGGCGGCGCAATCCGGCGGGCAGATCTTTATCGTCGCTCAGTGGGCGAGCCTTGAAGATTCGTATTGGATTGCCCCGGCGCGCTCGATGACCACGTCGAACAGCTCGGTGCAGG
>CAVBPP010000006.1:0-7277 GCA_963597295.1 Paratractidigestivibacter sp.
GCCGACAAGGTGTTCATCATGAAGCCGAACGGCGATCTGGCAATCACCAACTGCATCGCGCATTATCTGCTGGAAAACGAAACCTACGATGCCGATTGGGTGCGCGACCATCTGACGTTCGCCCAGGGCACCGAGAACATCGGCAACGCCACCTACGACGGCTACGACACCTCGGATATCGGGTCGAAGGTTGACGACACGACGACTATCACCTTCGAGGAATACAAAGAGCGTTTGGCGCCCTACACCTGGGAATACTGTAGCGAGCTTTCCGGTCTTTCCGTCGAACAGCTGCAAGAGCTCTACGGCCTGTTCGCCAACCACAACATCAAGCTGTACAGCTTCTGGACCATGGGCGTGAATCAGCACAACCGCGGCACCTGGGTAAACCATAACCTGCACAACATCCACCTGCTGTCCGGCCATTACTGCCACCCGGGCGACGGCGGCTTCAGCCTGACGGGCCAGCCTTCCGCTTGCGGCACCGCGCGCGAGGTGGGAACGTTCAGCCATCGTCTGCCCGCCGACCTGGTGGTCAAAAAGGAGCCGCATCGCCGTTACACTGAGGCGGTCTGGAATCTTCCCGAGAAGTACTTGGACCCGATTTCCAAGCCGGGCTTCCATACGACCAAGATTTTCCGCGAGATGTCTAAGGGCAACATCGATTTTTTGTGGACCGCCCACAACAACTGGGCACAGTCGATGACGAACCTCACCCGCTTCCTCGGGCGCGGAAAGGAAGAGCATCGCGGCATCTTCGACACCTTCATCGTGGTCAGCGAAGTGTACCCGACCATGTCGACGAAGTACGCAAATGTCGTTCTACCTGCGGCAATGTGGGTTGAGCGTGAAGGTTGCTTCGGCAATGGCGAGCGTCGCACGGCCGTGTTCGAGAAGGCCTGCGACCCGCCGGGCGATGCCAAGTGGGACCTGTGGATGCTTTTCGAGATTGCAAAGCGAGTGCTCGATGGCGAGAAGATAGGGGACGCCGACGCCTTCGACACGCTGTTCGGACAGTGGTACGACAAGGAAGCCGGCGCGTTCAAGCACCAAACGCAGCGCGAAACCTGCCGCAGCATCTGGGAAGAATACCGCACGTTCTCGAACCCGTCGCTCAACGAGCGCGCGGCGGCCATCAACACCGCGCAGAAGCTGAAGATGGAAGCAAAGCAGCTGGCGCCCTACGACGAATACATCAACCAGCATGGCCTGACCTGGCCCGTTCGCGAGGTGAACGGCAAATGGCTGCCCACGAAGTGGCGCTTCGCCGACGGGGCGCAGGAAGACGGCTACGACCAGTACGGCGTGGAAAAGTACGGCGAGCATGGCCTTGCCGGCGGAGTGAGCTTCTACAAGACGGCGAACCACAAGCCCGTCGTGTGCTTCCGCCCCTATGAGCCGCCTGCGGAAACGCCCGATAGCGAGTACCCGTTCTACTTCTGCACGGGCCGTTTGCTGGAACATTGGCACACGGGCACGATGACTCGTCGCGTGCCGGCGCTGAACAAGGCGTTGCCCGAGGCGCTGCTGGACATGAACCCCGAGGACGTGAAGGAATTGGGGCTTGCAGACGGCGACCGCGTCAAGGTGATCAGCCGCTATGGCGAGGTCGAGATCACGGTCTCGACCGCCGGGCGCACGGTTCCGCCGAAGGGGTACCTGTTCGCGCCGTTCTTCGCTCGCGAAACGCTGATTAACCTGGTGCAACAGGAAGCGTACTGCCCGCTTTCCAAGGAGCCCGACTATAAGAAGACCTGCGTGCGCGTCGAAAAGGTGGTGGCGTAACGATGAAACGTATCGAATGCTCGCGAAAGATCGCGGCTGCTGCGATGACCTGCGCGTTGGTGCTGAGCGTAGGCGGGCTTGCCGCCTGCTCGAACACCGGCAACGAGACGCAAACGCTCGACCAGCGCATCACCAAGGCTCAGGCATCGCATGCCGGCCGCTATGAGACGTCCGGAAGCCACGGCTGCTACGGATGCCACGGATCGAACACGAACGCGTGGCCGATTCTGACTTCCGCGCCGAAGCTGCCGGCATTCCACTTCAGCGTGGATTCGCCCAAATCGTTCAGTGATTTGAAGGCTGAGTATCAGGATTGCGCGTCGTGCCACATCGAAATCACCGGCGTGCAGAACTCGTCGGCTAAGTCTGAATCGTAGGGCGGGGAAGTCATGGTTATATCGTCATTGGTCGTCGAATGCGTACAAGGTTACGTTGATCAAGTGAAATCCCAGCTCGAAGCGATGGATGGGGTAGAGGTGCACGAGGTTCACGATTACAAGCTGGTCGTGACCATCGAAGCCGAAACGGTGGATGATTCCCACGACATCGCAAATTCGTTCGTGCCGCTCACCGGCGTCATTGGAGTCAATCTTGTCTATCTGAACTGGGAAGACGATAAGACCATTTACCCGGAAGGCGTTTAGCGCATGGCCGACGAACCTCAAAGCAGCAAGCCTGCCAAACGGCGTGGCGCATTCACCATCGCTCGGCGTTGCATGCAGGTGATTGCGCTCGTTTTGTTCGCATTGCCCGTGCTGGCGGCAGGGTGGGGGTTATTTGGCACCACCCAGGCTACCGGTGACCAGATGGCTACCCCAGCTGAGCTGCCCTTTTTCGGCACGCTGAGCTCGTCGGCGATAGGGCCGGTGACGGTTATCGACCCATTCGCCGCACTTGAGGTCGTTTGCGCTTCTAAAACATTCGACCCCGCATGGCTCATTGGCGTGCTACCGGTCGTCATCGTGTACGGTCTGATCCGCGGCCGTGCCTTTTGCGGCTGGGTATGCCCGGTTAACTTTTTACTAGAAGGCGTAGATTTCCTGCGACGAAAACTGCGCCGTCCTGTCTATGAAATGCCTGTTCAACGCCATGTTAAGCTGTATGTTGCTACCGCAATATTGGTGTTGTCGCTGCTAATAAGCGTTCCCGTGTACGAGGTTTTCAATCCGATTGGGGCCATCAATAAGCTTATGGCCCTCGGCGCCGTAACCGGCGTTGTAACCCTTGTGTGCATCGTGCTTATCGAGCTGTTCTGGGGCCATCGCGTCTGGTGCCGCTCGCTCTGTCCGCTCGGCGGCTTCTACGAAGCTTTGGGCCGCATCGGTTTGCTGAACGTGCGAATAAATCACGATACCTGCATCAGCTGCGGAAAATGCAAGAAAGCCTGCCTATGCGATCCAACGATTCTCGATGAAGCGATCGAGGGCGAAGCCAACGCTGTATGCGCCGGAGATTGCATGCTCTGCGGCAAATGCATCGACGCATGTCCGACCAGAGCGCTGAAGGTTGGAGTTGGCAGGAAATAATTAGTGAAACGCCTGCGGCGCACTAAGTACTGTGCGAGCTTTCGCTCGCACCTACGAATTTATACACGGTCAGGTGCAACCAGGCCAACAAATTTCGCGGGCACGGCTGAAAGCTCATGCCGTAATTAAGAGCCCAAAAGGCGACACCATATTTACCGCGAATCCCAATCCTCTGATTCGTTTGTTATATCGATAATATATCTTATGTCAAGCTAGATTTGAACGACCGTCCTCACAACGGCTTTGCCCCAAAATTCAACCTGGTCCAAACCATAACGTTCCCTTTTCCCCTCTAACCCGCGCTCAGAGCCATCAGATATTACGTTCGCCGGCTAATTGTTACTATGAGGTTTCCTTCGGGCTTCCAATTCATCACAATCCGCTAGAATGTTGAGTCGTATTTGCAGAGAAAGCGGCTTTTGTCGCGTGCCGCGCAAATGCGAGTTACTGCACCCGATTCGAAAGAGATTTCCATGTCCGAAATGAAAGACCTCGGTAACGAAATCATCGACGATGTCGAAGATACCGTCGAACAGGTTGAAGCCGATAACGCAAAGAAGCCTTGGTTCAAACGCCTGTCGCTGACCACCTGGATTTTCATCGCATTGATTCTTGGCGTCGTCGTCGGTTTATGCCTGCAGGGCAGCCCCGACATCGCGACGAACTACATCAAGCCGCTCGGCACCATCTTCCTGAACCTGATCAAGATGATCGTCGTGCCGCTGGTCATTTGCTCGATGATCGCCGGCGTCATTTCGCTGTCCGACATCAAGCGCGTGGGCGCCATCGGCGGCAAAACCATCGTGTATTACCTGCTCACTACCGCATGCGCTATCATCATCGGCCTGATCGTCGCCAATGTTTGCAGCGTCGGCTCCGGCTATACCATGTCCACCGACGATCTTTCCTACGAAGCCAAGTCGGCACCCTCATTCGTCGACACCATCGTTAACATCTTCCCGAGCAATATCGTGCAGCCTATGACCGATGCGAGTATGCTGCAGATTATCGTGATCGCGCTGTTCTTCGGCTTCGGCATTTTGGCCGCCGGCAAGAAAGCGAAGCCCGTAGCTGACTTTGTGAACGGCATGTCCGAGGTGTGCATCAAGATCATGCATATGATCATCTCCATCGCCCCGTTCGGTGTGTTTGGCCTGATCACCCCTGTTGTTGCTTCCAACGGCCCCGATATTCTGCTGCCGCTTCTGAAGCTGATCTTGGTTGCTTACCTGGCCATGATCCTGCATATGGTCATCGTCTATTCCGGACTGGTTCGCGTCATCGCGAAGATGAGCCCCATCAAGTTCTTCAAGGGCCAGATGCGCGCCATGACCTTCGCATTCGCCTCTGCATCCTCCGTGGGTACGCTGCCCATCAACATGGATTGTTCGAAGAAGCTGGGCGTCCGTAAGGAAGTGAGCTCGTTCGTCCTGCCGCTCGGCGCCACCATCAACATGGACGGCACGGCTATCTACCAGGGCGTATGCGCTATCTTTATCGCGCAGGTGTTCGGCATCGACCTTTCCATCGGTCAGCAGATGGTCATCATCGCCACCGCCGTGCTTTCCTCCATCGGCACCGCCGGCGTGCCCGGCTCCGGCATGATCATGCTGGCAATGGTGCTGCAGTCGGTCGGCCTGCCCGTCGAGGGCATCGCCCTTGTGGCCGGCGTCGATCGCGTGCTCGACATGATGCGCACCACCGTCAACATCACCGGTGACCAGTCCGCCGCCGTCTGCGTGAACGCTATGGAAGAGAAGAAAGACGCCCGTCGCAAGGCTAAGGCTGCCGCGTAGAGCTTTACTTCCGCAGTTGCTACGCTCGAACCGCCGTCTCACCCGTTGGGGCGGCGGTTTTTATTTAAGAATGTTTCGCGCTTCGCGCTTTCTAATACGGATTGAGCTTTCGCTCAATCCCACAAAATTTGGTGAGCAGATCAACCATGGCTCGAAAATTTACGTAGGGCCGAGCGAAAGCTCGGTCCATAAATTGAGAGCGCGAAGCGCGACACTGAATTCAATCTGCGCAGCCGCAGAGCCTACCTCTTAATGCAAGCGTGCAGCGCGGCAACCTCTTCCGCCGTCAGCTCGCGCCACTCCCCTCGCGGCAAATCGCCAAGCTCTATGGGGCCGAAGCTGTCGCGATGCAAGGCCAAAACACCGTGCTTAATAGCAGCCAACATACGCTTGACCTGGCGCTTTCTTCCTTCACGTAGCACTACGCGCACAACAGCTCGCTTCTGCGATCGTTTACGTAGAATGGCAGCCCTCTGAGCCGAAGGCACGCTTCCGTTCGGCTCGTGATCGGGCACCGCAGGCGGTACCTCAAGCACGGCCAACGCTCGGCGCTCTTCCTCCCCTTCGACAACCGAGGCCTTCGCAGGAGCCGTCATGCCGTCATCAAGCTGAATACCAGCTTCCAAGCGCGCAAGCTCAGCCGGTGTGGGACGTCCGTTCACCAAAGCCAAATAGCGTTTCGCAACATGATGTCGGGGGTGCAGCAAGCCGTTTCCAAGCTCGCCATCGGTGCTGAACAGCAGCAAGCCCGTCGTGTCGAAGTCCAAACGGCCGATCGGGTACAAGCCAGGGTAGCGGTCGGTCGGAACCAGTTCCGCTACCGTATGGCGCCCATGCGGATCGGACATGGTGGTCACATAGCCAGCAGGCTTATGCAGCATGATGGTCACCGGACCCGCGGCAAGCGTCACGGGGATACCGTCGACGGCAACCTTGTCCACTAGCGGATCAACCTTGCTGCCAAGCTCGGTTACTACTTCCCCGTTCACCGTCACGCGACCGGCGGTCATGAGGTTTTCCGACCCACGACGGCTCGCCGCCCCGGCACGCGCCAAAAACTTTTGCAGGCGCATAGGAACGATGCGCTCTTCAGGCTGATTCATTTCCCTCAACTGCCTACTCATCGTCGGTATCGAAATTCAAGCCGTCGAAGTCAATCTTTTCCACCAGGCCAAATGCTCCGGCCATCGCCTGGCTTAAGGCTTCCTGAGCGTCATCGCTTGCAGGTTCGTCATAGGCAACTTCACTAGCGGATTCCTCTGCAACATACGGCAGATCCACGCCACCCAGCTGGGCTTCCGGCGCAACGCGAACACCTTCCGTGCTGCCGCTCAAGCGCTCTTGAATGAGCTTGCGGGTCGCGTCGTCGGGTGCATAATCCTCAATGGGCGGAAGATCCTTGGTCGATCGCAGCCCGAACTTCTCCAAGAAGCCGCGCGTCGTTGCGTACAGTGTGGGGTTACCCGGCGCGTCAGCCTGGCCGGCTTCGCGCACCAAACCCTTTTCAACCAGGGAATTTATCGAGCTATCTGAATTCACGCCGCGCACAGAAGCCACGCCGGCGCGCGTGCAGGGCTGCAGGTACGCCACAATAGCCAAGGTTTCCATCGCCGCTTGCGAAAGCTTACGCGTGTCCCAGGAAAGCACGTATTTCTCAACCAGCTCATGGTACGCAGGATGCGTGTACAGGCGCCAACCGCCGGCAACCTCGCGCAGCTGAATGCCGCGCTCCTCGCGCTCAAAACGCTCGCTTAACTGCACCAGCGCCTCTTCCACCTGCGCCGGCTCAACTTCAAGCATGTCGGCCAAATCGATGACGCCGACCGGCTCATCGGTCACGAACAGCATGGCCTCAATGGCGCCTGAAAGCTGGCTTTCCTGCAAACCTTCGAACATCATTCCTCCCCTACCGAGGTCAGAGCGTCATCGCCATCGAGCAGCAATTCGCCCGAACCCTCGATGTACGTGATTTCGATATCGCCGAACAGCTCATCTTGCTGTACGCGAACCATATTGCGCTTGAACAGCTCCAGCACCGCCAAAAACGTAACCACGACCAGCGGCGTTGCGGTCTGAGCGTTGACCAATTCGGAAAAACGAAGCTGCTTCTTATTGCGAATGCGCTGGTGAATAGCGCGAACGTGCACCTCAACCGGAATCGGTTTCGCGG
>CAVBPP010000007.1:0-4173 GCA_963597295.1 Paratractidigestivibacter sp.
GGCGTCGCGCCTTCAGGTCCGCAGATGCAGCTTCCCGAAGACTTTCTGTTGCATAGCCCTGCTGCCGACCATGCGGCGCCCGCAGCTGCGCATGCTGCGGCAGCCGTCGAATTGGCCGCATTCGCCGACCGAACCCGTTCGCCGGGTTTGCATATTCCCCCTCGTCTGGGCGCGTCAGGCTCAGCCCCCGCGTCGTCGCTGGCTCCGTTCGCTGCTTACGGCAAAGGGTCGCTGGCGCCGTTTTGGCTGTCCAGCGGCGTGTGCGATCAATGGGGCTTGAACCTGTTCTCCACCGAGTTGCGCCTGATCGCCGTTTCTGAAAATGCCACTTTCGCCGTTATCGAGCATGGGCGCCCGACGTCGGTCGTGCGCGTGAGCCAGCCTGGATACGTTGGCGGTGCGGTGGCTGTGGCGTCGGAAATCGCCTGGTTGGATGCGCTGCGCAATGTGCCGGGGATTGACGTTGCGCGCAATGTGCCTACGGCGTCTGGCTTTCCCGTTGCCACCATCAATGACGAAGGCGGGCGTGCCTGGATTTGCGTTTGCATGTCATACTGCCCAGGTCAGCTGATGGATTCGCTGCCCGATGCGCGCCGGCATTTCAATGCGATCGGCGCTGCGTCGGCAAGGTTGCATGCTCATGCGCGAACCTGGGCGCCGCCCGATGGTTTCAGCCGATTCACCTGGGGTCCAGAGGACATAGTCGGTGATTTTCCGCGATGGGGTCGTTGGCAGGACCAAGTTGACGACGCGGCTTGCGCGAATCTGCTTTCGCAGTCGCAGGATGCCGCGCTCGGCGCTCTTGCCGGCATCGCTCGCACGCCGCAGAATTGGGGTCTCGTGCATGGCGACTTGCGCCCTGGGAACTTGATCGTTCGCCCAGACGGCGACTTCGCAATCATCGATTTCGATGATTGCGGCTACTCTTGGTTCATGTACGACTTTGCATGTGCGCTATCGTTCTTGGAACATGAACCGCAAGCGCCCGAACTGGCCAAACGTTGGGTCGACGGCTACCGCGGAGTTGCTGAGCTCTCCGAGGACGACCTGGCCTGCGCATGCGCACTCTCCATGCTTCGCCGCCTGCAACTGATTGGTTGGGCAGCAGGCCATTATCCCGACGCACTGCCCGCCCACCTGCGCAATACGCTCGTGAGCGGAGCCGAGTTCTGCGCTAAGCGCTACCTGGCCGATCCCCGTTGGCTTTTGCGGTAGCGTGTGACAGAGCTGCGTTTTCGGCGGCGTTGTCATGTCTGGTCTGGTGCCGACTCATGAGCGGTTGAGTTTTTTCGCGACCTGGGGTAAAAGGTGCATGTTGCTACGATGGATAGATTAGTGCAGATAGAAATTCACAGATTTCTGCATCGTTTTTCAAGATGCGCGGTGATTTTGGGGCCGATTTACAGCTCGATGAGGCTTAAGGCAACGTTATCGATGCGTTTGCTACACGATATGTCGCGTTCGTTACATGCAGGCCATTCAAGGTTCTGCTAGAACGACGATTTTTACCGCGTAACTTGAAAAACGGTGCAAGATTTTCGAGATTTCTATCCAGAATGGCTTTCGGGGCGCCGTGAAGGTCCGTTTGCCTTGCTAAGCTGTTGCCGTGAATAGTCGCAGATGGCGCGAAGCCCCGGGCCTTGAGCCCGCCAGCGCAGATTGCGGTCTGCCGCTTACCGACGAAAGGGAGATGAATCAGATGAACGCGAGCCATATCGGCGTGATTTTCGATTGCGACGGCACGCTGCTCGATACGATGGGCGTGTGGTATGAAATGCAGGCTGAACTGGTGCGACGTGCCGGTGCAACCATCACAAAGGCGGACGTTGAGGCGCTGGCGCCCATGAGCATCCCTGAATGCGGTGCCTATATGCACGAAAAGTATGGCCTGGGCGCGTCCGGCGAAGAGGTCGTCGGCATGATCGATGACTATATGATTGAGTTTTACGGTCAGCGTTCGGTTGCGCGGCCGGGGGCGCTGGCGTTTGTCGAAGGGCTTGCGGCGGCCGGTGTGCGCATGACGGTGGCGTCGTCGTCGCCAAGGAAGTACTTAGTTGCTGGCTTGACACGTTGCGGATTTGCCCGGTACATGGATGAGATCTTGTCGGTCGAAGACGTGAACTCGACCAAGCGCGAGCCCGTCGTGTGGGACTGCGCCCGCGAGATTATGGGCACGCCGCTGGCCACCACCTGGGGCGTTGAGGATTCTGCCTACGCCGTGGACACGCTGCGCAACGCCGGCTACCGAACCATCGGCGTCCACGACAACGACGACGCCGGCTCGATCGAAGTTCTAGCAGCAAAGGCCGACCACGCAGTCATGAGCTTCGAAGACCTCTCGGTTGAAGAATTTCTCGCATGGAATGGCGCAACCGCGTAGGGAGCGTTAAGCGAGTGCGGCTCGCGTTGCGAGCCTCGAATACTGTGCGAGATAACGCTTCGCACCCACGAAACATTTGATGAGCTGGTAAAACGATAGCTAAACCTCAGTTTGCCGATAGAGTGGTTGCTTATGGTTAAACTGTCGTTTTGTCTGTCGGGCAGAAGGGCGCTAAGGCACTAACACCCTTGCGAATCGGTAAAACGCCTATTGCAAAGTTTTGGAAGACGCTTGGAAACTATTCAGTAAGCGTATTCGCGCAAATTTCGTAGGCACGAGCGAAAGCTCGTGCATATATAGGTGCTTGCGAAGCAAGCGCTGGTTTTATCGCCAAGGGTCTTCTTGGAAGGTTGGCTCCGGGGTTGGCGGGCGATCCGAGTAAGGATCGTAGCCGTCGTCGTCCTCAGCTTCTGCGCGGATGAACGGGTCATTCGCCGGTTGATCGCAGTTCGAGCCTGGTCCGCCGGGCATGTTCTCGCTGGCGTCCGTGCCCGCGATGCTTCCTGCGGCTCCGTCGGATGGCAAAACGCCCTTGCCGGCGCTCGGCAAGGGCGTGAGCTGCGGTTTCAATGTGTAGTAGCGCTTCGGCACTAGCTTTCGGCCTCTTCCAATGCGTTCAGGTCGTACGGAGTCGTCTGATACACATAATAGTTCAGCCAGTTGGTGTACAGCAACTGCGCATGCGAACGCCAGCGGCTTTGCGGAGCCTTCGTCGGGTCGTCGTCGGGGAAGTAATGCGCCGGCACCGGCACGTCCAGCCCCTTCGCCACGTCGCGCTCGTATTCGGTGCGCAGCGTGTTGCGATCGTACTCCGGATGCCCGAACACGAAGAAATGCCTGCTGTCGGTGCTCTTCGCAATGTAGACGCCGGCCTCGTCCGACGACGCGATGATCTCAAGCCGCGGGTCGGCTTCGATGTCCTCTGCGTACACGGTGGTGTGGCGCGAATGCGGTGCCCAAAACTGGTCGTCGAAGCCGCGCACCAGCGGGCTCGAAGGCTTCACCACATCGTGCAGGAAAATGCCGGAAAGCTTCTGGTCAAGCTCGTGTTTGTTCACGCCGTAGTGATAGTAGATGGCAGCCTGCGCGCCCCAGCAGATGTGCAGCGTCGAATGCACGTTGGTGCGCGACCACTCCATGATGCGGCACAGCTCCGGCCAGTAGTCGACGTCCTCGAATTCATGCAGCTCGACGGGGGCGCCGGTGATGATCATGCCGTCGTAGCGCGTGTCTTTGATCTGGTCGAACGAGCGGTAGAACGTCTCCAGGTGCTCGCGCGACACGTTCTTCGAAGCGTGGCTGACGGTGCGCAGCAGTTCCACCTCAATTTGCAGCGGGGTGTTGGAAAGCTTGCGCATGATCTGTGTCTCGGTCTCGATCTTTTTGGGCATCAGGTTCAAAAGCAGAACGCGCAGCGGACGAATGTCCTGGTGCATGGCGCGATTCTCCGTCATAACGAAGATGTTTTCGCTTTCGAGCTGCTCGGTTGCCGGCAGTTGATCGGGAATCCTGATAGGCATGGTGTATCCTTTCGACCCCCGCATCATATCAAAATGCCCGAATACCGGGATATATGCAAAGCAGAATACAAGTTATCGCCGCACACTATATGGGAACGCGCGTATGCGCGAATGCCGACCTGCGGAAAAGGAAGGGGCTGGGACAAGAACTGGCGTGGGGGTTGGAACGCGGAACGGCCTTTCAGCTTACCTAAGTTTGCGAGCGCCGTCGTAGCCGTACCGTTTCGCCCCCCGCCCCGACCCGCCCCCGCCCCGCCCCGACCCGCACCCCGC
>CAVBPP010000008.1:0-13314 GCA_963597295.1 Paratractidigestivibacter sp.
GCATCTGGGGACTCCTAACCGGACCGATTCGGTCCAACTATTTGTCCGCATCCCCTAATGCCAACTTACTCGTATCCGAATGCCAGCCATCTGCTGAAAGAAAGCCTTATCTCTATCATTGCAACAGCGAGCGTAACGCCGCTTTACGCCAACCTCGAAGCTCGGACGCTGGTTAGGTGGCCGTTTTTGTCTTCGAAGATGCAGAATTTGCCGTCTCGGCTTTCGTAGACTAGGGTGAAGGTTGCTGGGTCGCTGATGGGGGTTTTGGGTTGCTTGCGTTTCTTTCCATCGGCAGCGCTATTGCCAGCAGCCTCTTGCTGCTGGCAATCCTTGTATTCGCTTCCCACTAGTATTCCACCCGCCAGAATACCAGGCCGGCTGCTGGGGCGTTTTCTCCGGCGGCGGTTCGGTTGCGGGCTGCTAGCACTTCGCCTACCCATTCGGGGCTGCGCTGACCTTTGCCGACTGCCACCAGCGTTCCCACGATGGTCCGCACCATGGAGTGCAGGAACGCGTTGCCCACCACTTTCACGGTGAGCACCTGCTCGCCCATGATCGCCTCCTGAGAAAATGATACTTCCATCAGGTTGCGCTCGGTTGGCTTGCCGACGGCGCTGGCCGCCATGCAGAAGCTTTTAAAATCGTGCTGGCCCACCAGGTAATTCGCACCAGCTTGCATGGCTTCCACGTCTAGCTTGCCGCCGACGTGCCAGCTGAAGTTTCGCATGAACAGCGGGGGCACCTCGTCGGTGCACAAATGGTAATGGTATTCGCGCCAGCGCGCATCGAAGCGGGCGGAGAAACCCGGCTCGCGCTCGGCGACCTCACGCACCGTGATGCCCTCGTGCGTGAGCGCGTTCAGGCTGCGGCGCACCTTGTATAGGTTGCGTTCCTCCAGCTCGGCCGCCGTCAGATCGAACGACACTACCTGCCCCAGCGCGTGCACGCCCGCGTCGGTACGACCCGAGCACACGATGGGAACCTCGCGGCGAAAAATCAACCCGAGCGCATGTTCGAGTTCGCCCTGAACAGTGCACTGACCAGGCTGCTTGGCAAAGCCATTGAACGGCGCGCCGTTGTAGGAGACGGTCAGAGACAGCGTACGCTCCGGCGTCGCACGTTCGAACCCCGGCGCATCGGACGCTCGCGGGGCGGGGGCAGGAGCAGAGCCGGCAGGGCAATCGGGTTCGCCAGACTGGGACAGGGGACTGGCCTCCTGCCCCAATTTGCCAGCGGCTTCGCTAGTCGCAACACTGCTGGCCTCGGTCATAGCAATCATCGATGCGTCAGCAGCAACACCTCTCGCAACCTCACCGCCCGCGAAATGGAACATGGCACTCGCCCCCCGTCCCACGGTTGCCGGCACCCCGGCACCAGCCGCGCCAGCGCACTCGTCAGCCGCCGCGTCCGCACCGCGCATCTCTTCCCTATCGTTCACGTTTTGCACTCGTCGCCCTGCGCCTTACGCTATCTGCACGTTTGCGCCGAACAGATCGTGCAGTTCGGAGCGCATGATCGGGCTTGCGGAGTCCACCGTCACGGGCAATTCAGCGCGGAACTTGTGGCCGTCGTTCTGGCGAACGAACAGCACCACGCCGTCCTTGCCCGGGTACGACCTCAGGATGCGGTTCAGTCGCTGCGACTTCGTCTGGTCGAAATCGGACATGGGCACCGAAAGCTCAAGCCTGGTCGGGCGCGCGTCTTCCTCGGAAAGCTCCAGCACCTCGGCCTCGAACACCATTACCTGGTCGCCGCGGTCGTTATGCTCGAACTTGCCCTTCACCTTGATGATGGCGTCCTCATGGATGGCCTCAGCGTTTTCCTCGTACTTGAAGCAGATGCAGGCAACGTGGCCCGTCGTGTCCTCCAGGTCGAACGTGGCCATCTTCGTGCCGCGCTTCGTCAGCTTGGTCACCACGTTGGAAACCATGCCCACGAACACGGCCGACTTGATATCCTTCTCGTGTTCGGCCAGGTCACCCAACTGCCACTTCGTGATGTGCGAGATGTAGTTATCGTACGGCGCAAGCGGGTGATCCGAAACGTAGATCTTCATGATCTCTTTCTCGTAGGCCAGCAGCTGGCGCTTGGGCCACTCGATGCCGTCCGGCGCGGGAACTTCCTCTTGGAAGCCCGAGTCGGCATCGTCTGCGAACAGGTCGAACATGCTCACCTGGCCGCGATCGCGGTCCTTCTGGCGCTTCGTCGCGTTTTCCAGCAGCTGCGTTTCGTCGATGAAATGCATCAGCTGCTTGCGCGTGTAGCCCGTCGAATCGAACGCGCCGCCCTTGATGAGCGCCTCGAGCGTCTTGCGGTTGTAGCACTTCGAATCAACGCGGTTCACGAAGTCATGCAGGCTGGTGAACGGCCCATTGGCCTCGCGCTCGGCGATGATCTCGTCGGCGACGTTGCGCCCGACGCCGCGCACGCCGACCAGGCCGAAGCGAATGCCCTCTTCAACGGGGGTGAATTCGGCGTTCGACGAATTGATGTCGGGCGGCAGCACCGGCGTGCCGTTGTGGTTGCAGCTGGCAATGTAGCGGATCAGGCGGTCGGTGTTGCCCATGTAGCTGGACAGCACGGCGGCCATGTACTCGTTGGGGTAATGCGCCTTCAGGTAAGCCGTGCGCATAACCAAGATGGAATACGCGGCCGAGTGCGACTTGTTGAACGCGTACTTGGCGAACTTCTCAGCGTCTTCCCAGATCTTCTTGGCAATCTCCAGCGAATAGCCGTTCTCGACGGCGCCTTCGTTCCAGTCGGCCTGCAGCTGGCGCATGATGTCGAGCTTCTTCTTGCCCATTGCCTTGCGCAGCTTGTCTGCCTTGCCGGCGGAAAAGCCGCTCATGACCATGGACACGCGCATGATCTGCTCCTGATACACCATGGTGCCGTAGGTTTCCTCCAGCACCGGGCGCAGGCGGTCGTCGTAGTAGTGGACCTCGGTCTTGCCGCTGGCCACCTTGATGTAGTCCTCAACCATGCCAGATTCCAACGGGCCCGGGCGGTTCAGGGCGATGGATGCCACAATGTCGCTGAAGCGGCGCGGTGGCAGGCGCGCGAACAGGCTGACGTACAGCCCGCCTTCCACCTGGAACAGGCCGTCCATGTTGCCCGAGCGCATCAGCTCGAACGCGCCCTCGTCGTCGGTGGGAATCTCCTCGGGCAGGATCTTGCGGCCCGTGGTTGCCTCCACGTTGCGGCACGCGCGCGAAAGCACGCCCAGCGTGCGCAGGCCCAGGAAGTCCATCTTCAGAAGGCCCAGGTCAGGCGTGTAGTGGCCGTCGTATTGCGTGATGATGCCGCCGCCCTTGGTATCGCGCTTGACGGGCACGTGGTCGGCCATGGGGTCGCGGCAGATGATGGTGGCGCACGCATGCACGCCCTCGCCGCGCACGTGGCCCTCGATGGAGCGCGCCGCGTCGATGACCGCGTGCACGTCCTCTTCGTTTTCGTAAGCGGCGGACAGGCCGGGGTTCGTTTCGAGCGCCTTGTCGATGGTGATGCCCAGCTCGTCGCCGATCATCTTGCAGATCTTGTCGCCCGTGCTGTACGGGTAATCCAGCACGCGCGCAGCGTCGCGCACGGCGTTCTTCGCCTGCAGCTTGCCGAAGGTGATAACGCCGGTCACGTGGTCTGCGCCGTACACCTCGCGAATGTGATCGATAACCTCTTGGCGGCGTTCATCCTCGAAGTCGCAGTCGATATCGGGCATCTCCACGCGCTCGGGCGACAGGAAGCGCTCGAACAGCAGGCCGTTCGAAAGCGGCTCCAAGTCGGTGATGCGCATGGCGTACGCCACGATGGAGCCGGCGGCCGAACCACGACCCGGCCCAACGCCGATGCCCTGGCTACGCGCCCAATCCAGGTATTCCTGCACGATAAGGAAGTACGCGGGGAAGCCCTGCTGGATGATGACGCTCATCTCATATTCGGCGCGGTCGAGCGGCTCCTGCGGAATGGGGTCGCCGTAACGCGCCTTCATGCCCTCCATCACCTGGTGGCGGAACCAACTTTCGTCCGTTTCGCCCTCGGGCAGGGGGAACTTCGGCAGAATGGAGTCGCGCTCAAGCTCCACGTTGCACTTCTCGGCCACCTCGACGGTGTTGTCGCACGCCTCGGGGAAGTCGGCCAGCGCGGCGCGCATCTCGGCCTCGTCCTTCATGTAGAACTGGTCGTTCTCAAACTTCAGGCGGTTGGTGTCGTTCACCGACGAACCGGTGCCGATGCACAGCATGATGTCCTGCGCCTTCGCGTCTTCCTGCAGCAGATAGTGGAAGTCGTTGGTGGCGATGGTTTTCAGTCCCGCAGCCTGCGCGACCTTGTTCAGCTGGTGGTTCAGCTGCGTCTGCGTCATGCCGCCATCGGTGATGATGCCCTGGTTCTGCAGCTCGATGTAGAAGTCGCCCGGCTCGAAGCAGGCGGCGAACTTGTTGGCCCATTCCACCGCGTCGTCGAATTGGCGGTTATCGAGCAACTTGGGAATAACGCCGGCGATGCAGGCAGACGACCCGATGAGCCCCTTGCCGTACTTCTTCAGCATGGAAAGCGTGGTGAGCGGCTTGTAGTAGTAATTGTCCACGTGCGATTCGCTGACCAGATGCAGCAGGTTGTGGTAGCCCTCGTTGGTCTTGGCCAGCAGCAGCAGGTGGTAGCGCTTCTGGCGAATGTCGCGGCGCACCTCGTCGTCGACGATGAAGTACACCTCGCAGCCGTAGATGGGCTTGACCTTCTTGCCGGTTTCCTTTTCCACGGCCGTGCAGGCGTCGCACAGCTCGGGCACGCCGGACATGACGCCGTGGTCGGTGATGGCGATTGCCGGCATGTCCAAATCGGCGGCGCGGCGCACCATGTCCTTGATGTGCGTTAAGCCGTCTAGCAGGGAATATTCGGTATGGTTGTGCAAGTGAACGAATGCCATCTGATGTGCCTCGAATCCGCGTGTTTGTATCGGCCTTCATGATACCAGCCGCCCCGCTGCGAGGGGTCGAACAAACGATGGATTTCAAGCGGGTTTTGGAGGCGTGTGGAACAGCGTGCGCAAACGTGCTGACAGGGACGCAATTCGGCGCGGCGCCCGCCGCGAAATCGCCCGCAAGCTATGGAACCAAGGTTGCTAGCGCGCTATAATGCAAGCGGGGAGGACACTTCGCGCCTGGGCGGCATCCACTGAAAGGAGTTGCCCATGGACGCTTCCACCGTCAATGCAATCTGCAACATTTTGCTAGTTGTAATTGGGATCATCGGACTAGTTCTGGTGAGAAGGGAGTGAAAAGCGAACAGCGTTTTAATAGAACCAAAGCCGGGCTCCTCGCTAAAGTGACCCGGCTTTAACCTAATAAGAACGCCGCCCAGTGTGCTGGGGTGTCCTCGCCTTTATTTTAGCAGCCTGAAGCGACGCCCCGCAAGACTATTCGGCCGATTTTCCGGCTTTCGCCATCCCTGCACCCTTGCGCTAAGCGCTGCGCAGCGCGATGGAAGCGGCGATTTCTTGTGTCCACATTTTACCTGCGACAACCTCGTATTTTCGTGCTCGAATCACGTTATAATGACATGTAATCCGAACGCAATTACGCCGACATCGACTCGTTGCCGGTTTCGTTCGCAAACCACAAGCCGCAAGCCGCCAAACCAACCAAGCTGGCAGCATTACAGCATAACGAAGCAACAGCATCTACCTCGAAGGGGCCCTCCGTGAATACCGTAACGACGAAAGCCTCCCTTACTGCAAAAGTCTCCACGATAGCAGCGACCCTCTGCTTGCTAGCCCTCGCGTTCTGCCTGATGGCGCCCATGAACGCACTTGCCACGGAAGCGACCGCGGGGAACAGCGCCGCAGGCGCCACCAGCGAGACGGCAGCCATCGCGGAAAGCGCCGCGGGCGAAGCGGAAGCCGAAACCGGCTCGGCTGCCCTCGCGAACAGCTCCGCCGCAAACGCCACCGCCACCGACTCCGCGACTGCCCTCGCGGCGGCGGGCGGGCTGACTCCCGTGGCGCATTCGTCAAGCGGCACCGTGCTGACGAAGAACTATTACTCGGTGGCCGATGCGATGGCAGACGCGCAAAAGGGCATCACCATCGTCATGGACAGCGACTGGAACCTCACGAGCGCGCTCACTGTCCCCGAGGGCAAAACGGTCACCATCGACATGAACTGCCACACCATCTCGAACAACGGCACGTCAGAGGTTATCCGCCTGAAAAAGAAGTCGCACCTCACCCTCACATCCAACGGCAAAAAGGACTTCGCCTACAAGGGATTCACCTCGATTGGAACCGATTACAGCGTAAAATGGGGAAAGGTCTCAGACAGGAAGATGCAGGACCTTACCGTGAACAGCGGCGGCCTTGTCACGGGCGGCCAATGCACGTTCTTCACCCTGAAGCCCGAGGGCGGCGGCGTGTACATGGAAGACTCCAGCACCCTTGACGTGAGCAACATAGCCATCGCCGGCAACTTCACGGCGCAGGTTTGGGAATTCACCAACAACGCCGGCGGCATCTGCACGAACGACGATTGCACCATCAACATGGCAAACGAAGCGTCTATCGAGCACAACCTTGGGGTATGCGGAGGCGTCTACATTGGCGGCAAGAACGTTACCATTTCCCTGAATAACTCGTTTATCAAGCAAAACTTTGCCCATTACAACGGCGGCGGGATTTATTCCGGCAGCACCAAAACAACCATCAAGCTAGAAAACGGCAGCGCCATCGAGGAAAACATGTCCGGCAGAGAGGGCGGCGGCATCTACCTGAACAACACGCAGTTCGCCCTTGAATCCAGCGACGTGACGGGGCAGATAAGAAACAACACCGCCGGCGGCAAGGACCAACACTGTCAAGGCGGCGGCATCTTCGCGGACTCCGATAGGTTCCACGACAACGAAAGCAGCATGACCGGCATCACGGTTTCCGGAAATTCTTCCGGAAAGGGCCTGGATGGGATTTATGAAGGAAACGGCGGGGGCGGAATTTATTTAGGCTCAAAAAATTGCGCCCTAAACAAGTGCACCGTAAAGGACAACAAAACAGGCGGCATCGGAGGCGGCATCTACATTGCCGACACGAATAGCTCGTTGCGCGACTGCACCATCACGGGCAACATATCCGGATTCAACAGAGAGGGGGACGAATACTGCGGAGGCGGCGTTTTCCTCAACCCAGATTCCGACCTCATGCTATACGGCGTCGTGATCATCAAAGACAATGTGCAAGGCGTGAACAGGACAAGAAACAACCTTCACCTTGCAGAATGGAACTTCCACATCACCCACTCCACCGTCGGCGGGCTGACAAAATGCGGAGTGAGCAAAGGCTCTAGCATTGGCATTTCCCTGGACGCATGCGAATCGGGAGACACCCGCATAGGGAAGAACATCGTCAACGAGACCACGGACGCGTTCTTCATGGATAAAGACGGGTACTACATCACGTACGGCACCGACAGTAACGGCGGCAACATGTGGCAACGCCGCGGCAAGCCCTCGTACACGCTTTCGGTCAACGGCGAGGTGGCCAATACCTACGACTTCAACGCTTCGGTGGTTGCGAAGCCGAAGGCCAGCTCAAACCAGCATTTCTGGTATTGGGATGCCACGGGGACGACGGGGTTGAATCCGGTAAGCGACTACATCGGCGACGACAACAAGTACGACTCGATACTTCACTTCAAAATGCCGCAAAACAACGTGAACCTGAAGGCCGTCTACATCGACAAGGTGGGCAAGGCCACGCTGACCGTCGCGCAACCCGAGGCCGGCAAGGCGCTGCCCGCGACCGCGACGCTTTCGTGGGGCGACGGCAAAAGCAAGACCGTGAACATCGCCTGGAAGGACGCGAACGGCAAGACAGTCGCCCAGGCCGACAGCAACGGCAAGTACAGCTTTGAGGTAACGGCGTCAAGCGACCCGCAGCTTGGGCTGTTCTTCTCCGAGGGAATGGGGGCCTTCGACGTGACGCTTTCGGTCACGGGCGGCACGGACGCGAGCGGCGCGGCGGGCGCGACCAGCCCGGGGGTAAGCTCGGCGATAGTGAACGATTCCGGGCAGCTCGTCGTGACGTCGAACGCATTCCAGATAGGCAAGGCCAACTTCGACAGCGTTGAAGAGGCAAGCGTGACCGTGGCAACAGGCACGACGGCCGACGACCTGAAGAAGCTGCTGCCCGACTACGCGAAGATCAAGCTGGCTGACGGAAGCTCGGTTTCCCTAGCCGTTTTGAAAACGAGCTACAGCTGGCCCGCCGGCATGCTGGACGGATCGAACACGCTGAGCACGCCCGGTACGTACGCCATGTACTTCAGCCTGTCATCGACCGACAGGTTCAACACGGGCGACGCGAAGCTGAAGGTGAACATCACGGTGAAGGCCGACACGAACGTGACGGCGCCCGTGATAGACCCGGCGTCGGCCACGTACGACAAGTACAACGGATCGCTGAAGCTTGACGACAACCTGCAGCTGAAGGTGACGGCGGCCACTTCCACGAAGGGCGCGACCATCAAGTGCCAGATCATGGGCGACGACGGCACCTGGGGGCAAACGCAGACGTACGACAGCTCCAAGGGAATCGTGCTGACGGGTAAGGAAAACGACCAGGTCTTCCGCGTGGTGAGGGCATGGGCCGAGGTAACCGCGACGAACCAGAGCACCGGCAAGGCCGAGACCTACGAGTCCGACAAAACCGAGGCCGACTTCCTGCTGGACGACACGCTGAACAAGAACGTCTCCGTCAACTGCTCCGACACCGCGCTGTATAGCGAAGGCCAAACGCGCTGGAGCTCGAGCTTCACCGTGACGGCGAACCTGCATGCAGGCGTGACGGTGACTGCCCCGGCAATGGATGGGCGCGTGTTCGACCACTGGGAATGGGAGGGCGCGCCGGCCGGGACCGACCTGTCGGGCAAGACGCTGACGATCGCGGACTTCTCGACGGCGTATTCGGGCAAGATCAAAGCCGTGTACAAGCCGGTCATCACCTCCATCGATGTTGAGATGAACGCGCCTGCGGCCGACTCCGCGCTGAGCACGTCGGCCAAGTCCGTGAAGATTGGGCTTGCCGGCGGCGCGGCAACGATTGACGTCACGAAGTATTTTGCAACGGCTGACGCCGGCGAGGGCGCGGCCGCGGTGGATGCCGCGGAGTCTTTTGCGGCGACGAGCAGCGGCGCGGGCGCGGCCACGGCGGACATCACGAAGCTTCTTGCGGAGACGGGCGGCGCAGCTCTGACTTGGTCGCCGACCGCCGACGGCAGTGGCGTAGCGGAGCATTCGACCGCTTACACCGCAATGCTGAAACTTGCGGGCAACCTTCCCGATGGGGTCGACTACGACACCGCTGACAATCTGAAACTGCTGGTCAACGGCAAAGAAGCAGGGGACGGTGCCAGCGCGAGCATCGGCGAGGTTGACGGCATCGACGCCATCTTCGTGAGCTTCCCCAAGACGGCAGGCTTTACGTTCGGTTCGCTGGAAACGATCGAGCCCATTGAGTTGACCTTCGACGACGCAGTGGAATGCCAGGATGCGCAGGATGCCAACGGGTACGACGACTGGAACCTTCCCAATGAGGTGGAGATAACCTACACGTGCGGAGGAACCGGTTATGCCGACGTGACCTGGAACAAGGTGGAAGGCTTCAATAAGAACAGCCTAACTGCGCAGACTCTGACCGCGACGGGCACCGTGAACTACCCGGACGATGTTGACGCAACCGACGCGCCGAAGACCGTCACGGCAGCCATCAAAGTTGCGGCGCCCGCCAAATGCGAGGCGCCCGAGGCGTCGCTTAAATCCGGCACCTACGACGGTGCGCAGCAAGTAGCGCTCGATTGCGCGACCAAGGACGTGACCATCCGCTACACGCTCGACGGCTCCGAGCCGACTGCCGAAAGCGCCATCTACGACGACGAGCCGCTCACCATCACTGACACCACCACCCTGAAGGCGCGCGCTTTCTGCGACGGCATGTTCGCGAGCGATGTGGCCGAGTTCACGTATTCGATCGAACACACCGTGACGTACGATTCGGCCGGCGGGTCTTCGGTGGAGGCTCAAAAGGTTGTCGGCGGGCAGACCGCCACGCAGCCCGAGACGCCAACGCGCGAGGGCTTCACCTTCAAGTACTGGGCGAATGCCGAAGGGAACGAATACGATTTCGATACCCCGGTGACGGGCGATTTGACGCTGTATGCAGTTTGGAGTGCAACTGGCGAGCCCACCCCCGACACTGAGGGCGATGAGCCCGAAGCGGGCGACGGCGATTCGCCCGACGCGCTGAATGGCGCAGGCGCGGGTTCCCAGGCGGGCGGCGCTACCGGATCTGCAGGCAACGCCTCGACTAAGGCTAACTCCACAACGTCAACGGCCACGGGCGATACCGTTCCCGTCTCCGCCATTGCGGTAGTCGCCGTCGTCGCGCTTGCTGCAGCTGTGGCAGCTTCCGTTATCGCCCGCCGACGCGGCAAACGTTAGGCCGAACAGTAGCGCCGTGAGCAGACGTGCCTCGCCGCATCCGCAACGCTTCGTGAGTTTCCTTCTGAATGCAAACTGCCCCTCGTTTCTTGAAATCTTGAAACGAGGGGCAGTTTTTTACGGAATTGCGATTTTCATTCGCGTTAGCAAGGCAATGCCTTCACTAGCGGTTCAAACGAGACAGGGGTCAGCCCTGCCCCATCCGCTCGCCCTTAGCGAAGCTTGCTGACGATGCAGCTCACCGGCAGCTGCTGGGCAACCGCAGGAGCGGAAACCACAACGGTGTCAACGGTAGTGGAAACGTTAGCAGCTTCTGCGAGGGCTGCCTGGACGCCCGCCTTCACGCAGCTGATGGCCTTGGGCACGTAAACAGCCGCGGCAACGGCAGCCTGCCTGGTGATCGCGCGACCGCGGGAGGTACCGGTGAAGAACGCGACGGCGCCAGCAGCCACGGCAACCGTACCGGTGGCAACGACGATCGTCTTGACCAGCGAGCCCTTCTTCTTAGGGGAGGCCTCTTCAGCCTCTACAGCTTCCTGAACCTCTTCGACGACCTCTTCGGCCTGCTTCTTCTTGAAAAACATGTTGGTCCTCCCTAGTTTGAACCTGACGTTTATTGCTTTGCATTTCGATGAGCCGACTGACCACAGCTAACAGATGCTGCCCTAGCAAACTCGTTCCCTATCATAAACGATGATTGTTTCCGAACCAACAAAGTTTTACTGGGCTTCGGCTATCAGACCTTTTGCATGCAAATCGAGCTGCTCGGCCAGCATGTCGGCGATGGTTTCGGGCTTGAGCGTCGGATCGGTCACGCTGTCGCCGCACAGCCAATCCATCACGATGAACACGCTTGCATACTGACAATACAGTGCCGCCGATTCGATGGCGCCGGTAGAAACGAACACTCCCGCTTCGTCGACTTTCGAGCGAATGTATGACACGAGCGCCGCATGCAACGTCTCGTAGAACACGCCACGCAGCAGCTTGCGGCCGGTATTGTTCAGCAGGGGAACCAGCACGGTACGCTGCGAATCCACCTGACGCACCACGCGAACGAATAGATCGCGGGGTCTTTCGTTTTCGAGCGCCGTAGCCAACATGTTGCCCGTGAGCATGGGAAGCCGCTTACTGCACAGATATTCCAGCAGGTCATCCATGGTGTCGAAGTGGTAATAGAACGTCTGGCGGTCTACGCCGGCACGCGTGGTGACGGCACGAACGGTCACCTTTGCCAGGGGCATTTCATGCATCAGCTGTTCTAAGGCGTCGGCAAGAGCCTGCTTGGTGCGCTCGGATTTGGTTGAGTGTTTGGAAGGTCCCGCAGTGGCCGCCTGCTGAGATGCGACCTGCTTGATCTGAGCGTCGCCTGTCCCAAACTGACTTGAATCGCCACGGCTAACAGCAGCTGCATCAGCAACTTGCGCCTTAGCGAAGCCTGCTCCAGTTGTACTCGATGCTGTTGTCGGGGCGTTGTACAGGCGGGTTGAACTTTCACTGGCCCCTTCGGCAGCTCTGATGCCAGCATTGCCAATTCCTTCAACTTTCGCCAGGTCAACAGATGATTTTGCGAACCCTCGATCTTCTGCTGTATGAAGCTTTCTTCTACCTGCCACTGAGATCGCTCCCTTATGTCTATACACATGTATGTTGTTTCTCCGACATATGTATAGCATCTTACATCAAAAGATTGCCATACATACATCTACTTTCTTTTCGACATGTGTATCAGAAAGTATTAGCACCTATCAAACTTGCTAAGCGCATTCGCTTGCCTATTTCCCGAACACCTGAGGGTTCAGGCAGTCCACCGGGATTCGACCCTGCACTGCGTCGATGGCAGCTTGCATGGTACGTTGGCGCAGTTCGCGACCCGATTCTTCAGACCAATAGGCTGCGTGCGCGGAAAGCACCGTGTGAGGGGCCGACATGATGGGGTGGTTGAAGTCGAAGGGCTGCTCTTCCTCGAATACGTCAAGGCCTGCGCCCCACAGTTTGTCGGCCTTCAGCGCTTCGGCAAGCGCCACTGTGTCGATGACGGCGCCGCGCGCAGTGTTCACGATGACGGCGTCTTCCTTCATAAGAGCCAGCTTTTCAGCGTTGATAAGGTGACGCGTTGCCGGGACCAATGCCGTATGGATGCTGACGACGTCCGCGGTTTTCAGTAGCTCGTCAAGCGTCAGTATCGGATAGCCTTCCGGCGTGCGACGGCCGGGCTTCAGGCTGCGCGACCAACACACCACGTCAAACCCGAGGCCTGCTGCTTTTTTTGCCGTCGCGCGGCCAATCTCTCCCATGCCGATAACACCGAACGTGCGGCCATGGCACTGCCCCAACGGGCGCACGCGAGCGTAATCCCAAACGCCGCGACGCATGTCGGCGTCCAGCTCGTTGATGCGGCGAAGCACGGAAAGCGCCAATGTGATGGCGTGATCGGAAACCACTTCGGTGCCGTAACCAGGAACGTTGCACACCGCGCAGCCATGTTCGGTAGCAGCTTCGACGTCGATTTCGTCATAGCCCACACCGGTGCGGCTGACCACCTGTAGGTTTGGGCAGGCTTCGAACACCTCTCTCGGGAACAGGGAATATGAGGTAATGGCGCCATCGGCACCTGATTCGGTGATGCTACGAATAACGTCGGCAACGTCGTGACCATGCACGGACTCGAAATCGATCCCAGCTTCGGCGGCCATCTTCGCTTCGATGGCGTTATCTTCGAAATCGGTGTCAACAGCTACGATTTTCGGCATTGTTGTGCTCCTTTGAAGGTTGGTAGATCAACTTAGCTTCGAACTTAGTGGGGTTGCCTCGCGGGGTTGCCTCGCGGGGTTGTCT
>CAVBPP010000009.1:0-10442 GCA_963597295.1 Paratractidigestivibacter sp.
AATCGGTGCACGCTTCCGGCGCCCGCGCCGAAGCAGCTGACGAAGGCTCCAAGGAAAAACGCGACGCCGCCAAGACCAAGGACGATTCCAAGGCCAAGGGCAACAAGAACGACAAACGCGACAAGAATAAGCGCGACCGAAACGACCGTCGCAACAAGCACAAGAACCAAAACCGCGAGGTCACACCTTCTGTGACGAAGGAAGGCCTGGCCGAGCTGAAGGTTGCCGAGCTGCGCGCGAAGGCTGCCGAGCTTGAGGTGGACGTCGCTGGCTTGAAGAAGGCCGAGCTGGTCGAGGCCGTTTACGACGCCGCCATGAAGGCCGAGGGCTTCATCGAGGTTGAGGGTATCCTGGACATCATGCAGGACGGCTACGGCTTCCTGCGCACCAACGGCTACCTGCCCAGCGAAGCCGACTGCTACGTGGGCACCTCTGCCATCCGCCGCAACGGCCTGCGCAAGGGCGACCGCCTGACCGGCACCACGCGCCCCGCGCGCCCCAATGAGAAATACGCCGCGCTGCAGAAGATCGAAACCGTGAACGGCATGCCGCTTGAGCAGGCGAAATGGCGCGTGCGCTTCGGCGACCTGACGCCGGTGTACCCCGACGAGTGCCTGATCATGGAGCATGGCAAGCAGACCATCACGTCGCGCGTTATTGACCTGGTGAGCCCCATCGGCAAGGGCCAGCGCGGACTCATCGTCAGCCCGCCGAAGGCCGGCAAGACCACCATCTTGAAAGACATCGCGGCTTCCATCAGCGCGAATAATCCCGAGGTGCACCTGATCTGCCTGCTGGTGGACGAGCGCCCCGAGGAAGTCACGGACATGCAGCGCTCCATCAAGGGCGAGGTCGTTTCCTCCACCTTCGATATGCCCACCGAAAACCATATTCAGGTTTCCGAGCTGGTCATCGAGCGTGCGAAGCGCCTGGTCGAGCAGGGTCGCGACGTTGTCGTGCTGCTCGACAGCCTGACGCGTTTGGCCCGCGCGTACAACTTGGCGCAGCCCGCGTCCGGCCGCATCCTGTCCGGCGGCGTCGATTCCACGGCGCTGTATCCGCCCAAGAAGTTCCTGGGCGCCGCCCGCAACATCGAAGGCGGCGGCAGCCTGACCATCCTGGCATCGGCCCTGGTCGAAACCGGGTCGAAGATGGACGAGGTCATCTTCGAGGAATTCAAGGGCACCGGCAACATGGAACTCAAGCTCGACCGCAATCTGGCCGACCGCCGTATTTTCCCGGCAATCGACCCGGTGGCTTCGGGCACGCGCAAGGAAGACTTGCTGCTCAACCCGCAGGAAGCGCCGCTGATCTGGGCCGTTCGCCGCATTCTGGCGAACACCAACAACACCGAGCGCGCCATGGACATGCTCATCAAGTCGCTCAAGCGCACCGATGACAACGCCGAGTTCCTCATGCGCACGGCGAAGAAGGCGCAGCATTCGGGCGGCAATAGCGCCAACCTTGACCTGTAGGCCCGCATCGAACCTGATCGTAGGCTTGTAAGGAGATTAGTTTTTCGATGGCAACAACGAAGACCCATAACAAGGCCACCAGCTGGCCCGCACGCGCGGTCGTCACCGCCGGCATGCCCTACGGCAACAAGCCACTGCACTTCGGGCATATCGCCGGCGTGTTCGTGCCCGCCGACTGCTTCGCACGCTTCCTGCGCGACCGCATCGGCGCCGATAACGTGCGCTTCATCAGCGGTACCGACTGCTTCGGATCGCCCATCAACGAGGGCTACCGCAAGCTGGTCGAGGCCGGCGAGTTCGAAGGCACCATCAGCGATTACGTCGAGCGCAACCATAACAAGCAGAAGGCCACGCTCAATTCATACGACATCAGCCTGAATGTGTACGAGGGCTCCAACATCGGGCATTGCGGGGAAGTGCACCAGCACATCAGCGAGGCGTTCATCAACAAGCTGCACGAGAACGGCTACCTGCACAAACGCTCGACGCTGCAGTTCTACGACACGCAGGCGAACACGTTTCTGAACGGCCGTCAGGTCGTGGGCCACTGCCCCGTGCAGGGCTGCAAGTCCGAGCACGCTTACGCCGACGAATGCGACCTGGGCCACAGCTACGCGCCGGAGGATCTTATCGCGCCGAAGTCGTCGCTCACGGGCACCACGCCCGAGATGCGCCCTGTTGAGAACTGGTATTTCGACCTGCCCGCGTTCGCCGATTTCCTGCGCAAGCATGTGGCGGCGCTTGAGGCCGACCCTGAGGTACGTCCCGTGGTTCCGCAGGTCATCAAGGAATTCTTGGAGCCTCCGGTCGTCTTCATCAAGAATGAGCTGAAGGAAAGCTACGACGCCGTGGCGGCTCAGTTGCCCGCCCACACCTTCCACGAGGCCGAGGGCGGCAAGCAGTCGTTCAGCATCGAATTCGCCGACATCGATGCCCGCGATGCGGCGCGCGATGTGCTCACGGCCGCCGGCATCCGCTTCCGCACCGGCAAGACGCTCGTGCCCTTCCGCATCACCGGCAATATCGAGTGGGGCGTGAAAGCCCCGGTCATCGACGGGCTTGAGGGCCTGACGGTGTGGTGCTGGCCTGAAAGCCTGTGGGCGCCCATGAGCTTCACCATGGCCGTCAACGACAAGATGGGCTTGCCGCGCGGCAGCTGGCGCGATTTCTGGTGCTCGGAAGATGCCGAGGTGTTCCAGTTCATCGGCCAGGACAATCTGTACTTCTACGGCGTGGCGCAGCCGGCGCTCATCGAGGCGCTGCGCCCCGGCGACATTCTTGCCCCGGGTAAGACCGATCACCCGCTTCGCCAGACGAAACTAGTGGCCAACCACCACATTCTGCTGGGGAATAAGAAGGCGTCGTCGTCAGGAAGCGTGAAGCCGCCGACCGCCGACGAGCTGCTGGACTACTACACGCCCGAGCAGCTGCGTGCGCATTTCCTGGCGCTCGGCCTTGACCAGAAGTCGGTCGGCTTCAAGCCGAAGCCCTTCGAGCAGGATGAGTCGAAGCGCGAGAACCCGCGCTACGCCGATCCGGTGCTGAAAGAGGGCGCGCTTCTGACCAACGTGTTCAACCGCTTGGCTCGCAGCTGCTTTTACGAGGCGAAGAACAACTTCGAGGGCTACATGCCGCTCGGGGAGGTGTCGCCCGAGGTGGTGCAGCGCGCGCAGGCGGTCATGGCCGACTACGACGCTACGATGCACAAGGTTGAGCTGCACACCATCATGTCCATCATGGACACGTTCATCCGTTGGGCCAACAAGTACTGGACCGACAACATCCGCACGGCGGAAAAGGAAGGCGACCAGGAGCTTCGTCGCCAGACGCTCATCGACTGCTTCTACCTGCTGCGCATCTGCACGCTGCTGATGCACCCGGTGGTGCCGCGCGGCTGCGAGAAGATCTGCGACTACATGAGCTTCGAGTTCGATGACTTCTTCAGCTGGAATTACTACTTCGACGGCCTGGACGAGCTGTGCTCTGCCTCCGAGCTTGAGGCCGGACGCCATCGCGTTCGCGAGCTGCCCCCGCGCTTCGACTTCTTCGCGAAGCACCCTTCGCAGTTCAAGTAGGCTTTATCGGCGGCGGCTTTCCGGAGCTGCCGCCGTTTTCGTTTATAGCGGCCGTGTTGACGTTTGTGCTCGTTGGAAGAACGATGCAACGTCGTTGGTGCCGTTGTGTCTGACCCGGGGCCGGGTCCGCTGCTGAGGTAAAGATGCGCCTTTGCGAACCTGCGGTTGCTGGTCGGTGACGTCCTTGCACCACTGCGACTTGCCAACCTCGGGTTCTTGTGGTCTGGTGTCCCGTATGCTGTGCTACCATCTCCGCTGAGTTTTATTGGGGTCGCTGCGGGTGCCTTATGCCGGTGCCGCAGCGGCAAGAAAAGTTCGTTTTCCCTGCTAGATTGGATTTTTTCATGCATGTAGACCTGTATTCCGACGGCGCTTCCCGCGGAAACCCGGGCCCGGGCGGCTACGGGTCCATCCTGCGTTTCGTCGACAGCAAAGGGCAGACGCACGAGAAGGAATTTTCGCAGGGCTATTCGTGCACGACCAATAATCGTATGGAGCTGCTCGGCTGCATCGTGGCGCTTGAGGCGCTGAAGCGCCCATGTCACGTGACGGTGTACTCCGACTCGCAGTATCTAGTGAACGCGTTCAACCAGCACTGGGTTGACGGCTGGCTCAAGCGCGGCTGGAAGAATTCGCAGAAGCAGCCCGTGAAAAACGTTGACTTATGGCAGCGGATGCTAGCCGCAAAAGGCCCGCATGACGTGGAGTTTTCCTGGGTGAAGGGCCACGTCGGCCACCCCGAGAACGAGCGCTGCGACCAACTGGCCACCGCCGCCGCCGACAACCCCGCAGGCCACCTGGAAGACACGGGTTTCAAGGGATAGCCGTCGCTCAACCCCACGTAATTTTGCTGCTGGGTTTATCCTGCTTGTACTTGATTTCGTGGGTGCGAGCGAGAGCTCGCACATCAATAGGCAAGCGCCGAAGGCGCATCACCAATTTACCCTTCGCACGCTTGCGTGATCAAGCGACGCAGCGGGTCGAACCCGTCGCGCTTGGCGCTCGACGTCACCAACATCGGCACGTCTTCCCCCAGCTCAAGCTGACGACGCAGCAGCGCAGCTTGCCGTTGCGCGGCCGAGCGCGAAAGCTTATCCGATTTCGTCAGCACTACGGCGAAGGGAAGTTCCGCCTCCTGCAAAAACGAGATCATGTTCAAATCTAAATCCTGCGCTTCGTGGCGAATGTCCACCAAGCTCACCACCAGCGCGAAGTTACGGTCTTGGTTGAAGTATCCCTCGATCAGCTCCGCCCAGCGGCCCTTTTCCGACTTCGCCACGCGTGCATAGCCGTATCCGGGCAGGTCAACGAAGCGCGCCGTGTCCGTTTTGAAAAAGTTGATGGTGGAGGTTTTCCCGGGCTTCTGCGACACCTTCGCCAGGCTTTTGCGCCCGAACAGCGCGTTGAGCATTGAAGACTTGCCCACGTTCGACCTTCCGGCGAACGCGACCTCGGGAAGCGTGGAGGGCGGCAGCTGCGAAGATATGCCGAACGAACGCTCGAACGCGACGTTGTTGAAGTTCATGATGCTCCTTGCCATCTCGGGCGGACTGGGCGGGCGGGTGAGGCGCGGTATCGCGTCGGGCGACCGAATGCGCAACAGCCTTGCGGTGGGGAAGCGCCAGCGAGCGGGCTCAGGCGGCAACCACATTCGCAAACGCTTTCTTTTCCCGTTATGGTACCGGGCGCGCGGCCCGGCGGCGCACGGCGTTCACGATTTGCACAAATCCCGTATGCCTCGGCTTACTGTAGCGCATGGTTTACTCGCGGCCCGGCGGCGCCGTAGTCCGCGCCGCTGCCGACAAGGGGCAGGAGCATTGCGAACGCCACGCCGAGGTCGCCGACATTACGCTCACCGGCGGCACCATGAGCGCCATCGTGTCGCTTCGCCGCATGAGCACGGGACTGATGGATCGCCTGAATGCAAGCTTCCAGCAGGTGATGCTCATCAATTCAGGTCTGCTCGCGACGGGCATGGCCGGCATCATCACGCCGCAGATGTCCTCGCTTCTGCACAACGCGACCACCGTCACGCTGTCCATGCGCAATTCCCAGCGCTGCGACGTGTAAACGTGTGGCAAATCGGGGTCGGTGCCAAGCCGGCCCCTCATATTTGGCGAAGCTGTGAGGTTCGCCAAAGTTGCGAAAACGCCCCCTTGCGCCACGCCCGGGGGCGTTGCTATACTTCGAGGGCTGTTTTTTATCACACATGCGTGCGCGACTCGGCCCGCCAGTGGCCAAAATGGTTGCGGGTTCCGGGGAAGACCGTGCGCAGAGGACTAACGAATGGAGAAAGCAATGGCTAAAATCAGCATTCAGACGCTGCTCGACGCGGGCGCGCACTTCGGCCATCAGAAGCGCCGTTGGAACCCCAAGATGAAGTCTTACATCTTCGGTGCTCGCGGAGACATCTACATCCTCGACCTCAAGCAGACGCTCGTCGGCATGGACCAGGCCTACACCTTCGTGTCCAGCGTTGCCAAGAACGGCGGTTCCGTCCTGTTCGTCGGCACCAAGAAGCAGGCTCAGGAAGCCGTCGCCGCTGCCGCTAACCGCTGCGGCATGCCCTACGTGAACGCTCGCTGGCTCGGCGGCATGCTCACCAACTTCGTGACCATCCGTTCCCGCGTTCAGCGCATGGAAGAGCTCGAGGCCATGGATGCCAACGGCACGATGGCTAAGCTGCCCAAGAAGGAGCAGATCCTGCTGCACAAGGAGCTTTCCAAGCTGCAGACCAACCTCAACGGCATCCGCAACATGAAGAAGGTCCCGGACGCCATCTTCGTCATCGACACCAACCGCGAGGACATCGCCCTGCGCGAGGCCCATCGCCTGAACATCCCGGTCGTCGGCACGCTCGACACCAACTGCGACCCGGACGACGTCGAGTACGGCATCCCCGCCAACGACGACGCCATCCGCTCGGTCAAGATGCTCACCGAGTTCATCGCCGACGCCGTTGTCGCCGGCACCGGCGCTTCCGTTTCCGTTGAGGAAATGGCTGCTGCCCCGGCCGCCGAGGCCGCTCCTGCCGCTGAGGCCGCTCCGGCCGAGGCTGCCGCTCCCGCTGCCGAATAGCGGAAGCTTCACTAGGTAGTAGCGCCGCCGGCCAGCATGAATGTGCGGGCCGACGGCGTTTTCAGGTTATAACGGTTGCGCGATAGCGCAGCCGAAACGACGAAAGAAAGGACCAAACGTGGCTGCTATCACCGCTTCCATGGTCAAGGAACTCCGCGAAATGACTGACGCCGGCATGATGGAGTGCAAGAAGGCGCTCGTCGAGGCCGACGGCGATATGGACAAGGCTGTCGACGTCCTGCGTACCCGCGGCCTGGCCGCTGCCGCCAAGAAGGCCGGCCGCGCCACCAACGAGGGCACCGTCATGACCGTCATCGCCGACGACGCCAAGTCCGCCGCCATCATCGAGCTGGACTGCGAGACCGACTTCGTCAGCTCCAACGAGAAGTACAAGGCTTGCGCCGAGAAGATCGCCCGCGCCGTCCTGGCCGCTGGCGCTACCGATGTGGAGGCCGCTAAGGCCGCCGACGCCGAGGGCGAGACCGTCGAGGCCGTCCTGACCGACGCCATCCACACCTTCGGCGAGAACATGCAGCTGCCCCGCGCCACCACCATCACCGCCGGCGGCGTCGCCTCCTACATCCACGGTGGCGGCAAGATCGGCGTTCTGGTGACCTTCGACGTCGAGGGCATCGACCCCGCTTCCGCCGAGTTCCAGGCTTACGGCCGCGACGTTGCCATGCAGGTTGCCGCCGCTTCGCCGGTTGCCGCTACCCGCGAGTCCGTGCCGGCCGACGTTGTCGAGCACGAGAAGGGCATCTACAAGGCTCAGGCTGCCGAGTCCGGCAAGCCCGAGGCCATCCAGGAAAAGATGGCTACCGGCCGCATGGAGAAGTTCTACAAGGAGAACTGCCTTACCGAGCAGGCCTTCGTCAAGAACCCCGACCAGTCCGTGCTGGCTTACACCGACGAGTGCGCCAAGAGCATGGGCGGCTCCATTAAGGTGACCGGCTTCACCCGTTGGGCGCTGGGCGAGAACTAAGTTCCGCGCCGCTTCGGCGCTGGGTTAGCTTAGCTTCAACCCGCATTTGCTTTCATCGTGAAGGCCCGCCATGTGCGGGCCTTCGCTTTATAATGGGACTTCCTATAACAACGATTGAGGGGGCTTTCCATGGCTGAATCTGAAATCATCGTCGTCGAGGGCAACGGTACGCTCGCCGGCGAAGTCAAGGTTTCCGGCGCGAAGAATTCCGCTTTGAAGCTTATCGCCGCAGCGCTGCTCGGCCAGGGCCCCACCGTCATTCACAATGTGCCGCTCATCAGCGACATCGCCGTCATGTCCGAAGTGCTGAAATGCCTTGGCGCCACGGTCGAGCGCACCGATCACACCATTCGCATCGACACCGCGCCCGTCAATTCGCATGAAACGCCTTACGAGCTGGTGTCGAAGATGCGCGCCAGCATTTCCGTCTTGGGTCCGCTTATCGGTCGCTTCGGCCAGGCGCGCGTCGCTATGCCCGGCGGCTGCCAAATCGGCGCCCGCAAAATCGACATGCACCTGGTGGGCCTTGAGGCGCTCGGCGTGGAATTCAACGTCGACCACGGTTATCTGAACGCCAGCACGCCGAACGGCCTGCACGGCGCCGAGGTGGCTCTCGACTTCCCGAGCGTTGGCGCGACGGAAAACTGCATGATGGCCGCCGTCACCGCAAAGGGCCATACGGTCATCGAAAACGCTGCCCGCGAGCCCGAGATCGTCGACTTGGCGAACATGCTCAACGAAATGGGCGCCAAGGTTTCCGGCGCCGGTTCCGCATTTATCGAGATAGAGGGTGTTTCCCTTGACAGCCTGCATCCTTGCGAGCACACCACCTGCGGCGATCGTATCGAAGCCGGCACGTTCCTGGTTGGCGGCGCGCTGTGCGGCGGTCCTGTCACGGTGCACGGCATCGACCCGTCGTATCTGCGCATGGCCATCATGAAACTTGAGGCTATGGGCTGCGCGGTCGATACCGGCGACGACTGGATTCGTTGCTCGCGCGAGGGCGCCCTGCAGCCGACTGACATCCAGACGCTGCCGCATCCGGGTTTCCCCACCGACCTTCAGGCCCAGTTCATGTTGCTGTGCAGCCTGGCTCATGGTACTTCCATGGTCACGGAAAACGTTTTCGAGAACCGTTTCATGTTCGCAAGCGAGCTTGCACGCATGGGCGCCGACGTCACCATCGAGGACCATCATGCCCTCGTGCGCGGCGTGAACGATCTGCAGGGCACCGATGTGTCGTCGACCGATCTTCGAGCCGGCGCCGCGCTCGTGCTGGCGGGCATCATCGCCGAGGGTGAGACGCGCGTGCATAACATCAAGCACATCGACCGCGGCTACGAAGACTATTGCGGCAAGCTGTGCGCCATGGGCGCGAAGGTTTACCGCCGCGCTCTGTAAGGAAAGGCCACATCAGCTATGCCGCGCCGACGCAACGACATAAACGCCGCCAACGCGAAGATGACCTCGTACCGCATGCGCAACGCCACGCTCGGTACGCATGTTCAGCCGCGCGTGCGCAATTCGCGTTCGAACGCTAGCAGCGTGAATTTTTCGAATACCCGCCGCCATCAGCGCGCGCAACGCGGCTACGTGAACAATGTGATGCCCGGTGCCGCAGGCCCCCAGGCGCGTTCTGGTTACGCCGGCAGGCTGGAATTCGCCCCGGGCGTCAAGCGCAAGTCCGCAGCTCGCCGGGTGGGCGTGATCGTGCTGGTCATCGCCATTCTTGCCGCTGTCGCTATCGGGGTTGGCGCCTTCACGCTGTTCGGCAATCTCAATAGCAAGCTGGCGCTTAAGAATTCCGATGCCGCAAGCGCCCTCACGGCGCCTACCACCGGCAAGGCGTATTACACGCTTGTGGTGGCTGACCTGGACAAACCCGGCATGCCATATTCTTCCGACGGTCCGGATGCCATTGCGCTCGTGCGCACCGATGCCTCGTCGAAGACCGTGAGCATCGTTGCCATTCCGGCAGATATTCAGGTGGCGTTAAAGGACGGCAAATACTATCCGTTGCGTGAGGTTTCCTCAAAGGAAAGCGATGCATCCCTGGTCAGCGCCGTGGCAAGTTTCGCCGGCGTCTCCATCAACCATGTGGTGAAGGTCGATGCCGAAGGCATCGTCAAGCTGGTTGACGCGCTCGGCGGCATAGACGTCGACCTTTCCGAAGAGGTGGACGACCCGCGTGCGGGTGACATCTACCTGCCAGCCGGCTCGCAGCATATCGGCGGGGAAGCGGCGCTCACGGTCGCCCGCGGCGCCAACTACGCCGATTCGGTCGAGACGCAGGCATCCATGCAGCAGCAGCTGCTTACGCAGGTGTCGCTTGCCATGCTCACCGGCGGCAAGACGGCGCTCGTGAACCTGATAGACAACCACGGCGATACGTTCGGCACCGACATGAGCTCGACCGACGTGCTTTCCATGGCCGATTCGCTTTCCGGCATCACCGCATCGAACGTGCTCACCGGCGTTGTTCCCGGCTACCAAACCAAGGACGGCTCGACCACCACCTATACCGTGACCAGCAGCGCCTGGACGTCGATGATGAGCCGCGTTGAGGCGGGGGAGAACCCGACCCAGAAGGAAGAGGCCGCAACAACCGATGCCGGCAGCTTCGACATCACGGTGCGCAACGGCGGCGGCATCACCGGTGCGGCGGCATCCATGCAAAGCCTGCTTGCTTCGAAGGGCTTCAACGTCACCGAAACGGGCAACACCGACACGTCGGTCTATAGCGAAACGCTGGTTATCTATACCTCAAGGGACAACCAGGCCGCGGCGCAGACGGTGCTCAACGCGATGGGCGTCGGCCGCTTGGTGCAGAAC
>CAVBPP010000010.1:0-15146 GCA_963597295.1 Paratractidigestivibacter sp.
GCTTCAACCCGGCGCCGGCCGATGCGCTGTTCCAGTCATTCCCCAACTTGCGCCTGTTGCTGCCCGAGGTGGTGCTGATAGAGAACGAACAGGGTGCGTTTTTGCAGGTGAACTCGCTGGGGCCGGTGTACGCGGGGCGCGTGGAGCGTTTCGCGCGCCTGGCCGCGACGGCGCCCGCGCGCACACATCGCGAGGTGCCCTATACGCTTGAGATGGACTCGCGCGAGGCCTGGGAGCAGGCCGTTTCGGCGGGCTTGGCGGCCATAGACGCTGGGCGCGTTGAGAAAGTGGTGTTGTCGCGTCGCTTGAAGGTGGTTGCCGACCAGCCGTTTTCTTCGAAAGACCTTTTGGTGAACCTGATCGACGGCACGGCGCACGGCACGGTGCTGCTGTACCGTTACGCCGATGTGTTCTTCTGCGGCTGCACGCCCGAGCTGTTGGTGCGCAAGCGCGGCAACCAGTTGGAGAGCATGTGTTTGGCGGGCACCTGCCCCACTTCCGCCACGGGTGATGCGGCCGAAACCGAGCGACTCGCAAACAGCCTGATGAACGACGAGAAGAATCGCGCCGAACACGATTACGTGGTGCGATTCATCCGCGATGTGCTGTCGCGCACGTGCTACGACGTGGACGTTCCGGCCTCCCCCACCATCATGCCGCTCACGCGCATCCAGCACCTGATGACGCCCGCGCGGGCCAAGCTGCTCGACGGCGTGGGCCTGCTGCCGATGATGCGCGACCTGCATCCGACGCCCGCCGTTTCCGGCACGCCCGTCGGCGAGGCGAAAATGCTGATCAGGCAGATAGAAAGCTACAATCGCGGCTTCTTCGCAGGCGCGTGCGGCTACATTGACGGCGCGGGCGACGGCGAGTTCTCCGTTGCGCTGCGCACCGGCGTTTTCGATGGGGAAATTGGCTGGGTGTACGCGGGCTGCGGCATTGTGGCCGGCAGCGATGCGGCCAGCGAGTACGACGAGATTGGCCTGAAGCTGCAAACGGCGCTAAGCGCGTTTGTTTGCCCTGATGGGGCTTCAAAATAGCTTGATGAATGCGAAGCGGTGGCGGCCTTTGGGATGCCACCGCTTCGCGCTTTGCACCCTCAGGCGGCGCGTTTCGATATACCATTAACCGCACAGATTCTTCAACGCAAAAGGATAGGGGTTTCCCATGACTGTTGCTGATCCGCGCGTTACGGCGCGATTTTTGGGCGCGTTTTTCGATGAGCTTTGCCGCTGGGGCGTGCGCGATGTGGTGGTGAGCCCCGGTTCGCGATCGACCCCGCTTTCGATGGTGGCCTACGAGCTTTCGCGCCGCTTTCCGGACAGGTTGCGCCTGGTAGTTGACGTGGACGAGCGTGGCGCGGCTTTTGTCGCGCTGGGCATGGCGAAGGCGTCGGGGCGCCCGGCGGCGGTCATTTGCACGTCGGGTAGCGCGGTGGCGAACTATTATCCAGCGGTTATGGAGGCCGAATCGTCCCGTGTGCCGCTCGTTGTGCTGACGGGGGACAGGCCGCCGCAGCTGCAGGGACTGGGTGCGCCGCAAACGTGCGATCAGTTGCATGCGTTCGGCTCGCACGTGCGGGCGTTTCGTGCGATGCCGCTTCCGGCCGGCGACGATGCTTCGCTGGCGTTTGCGCGGCAGGCGGCCCGCGAGGCGTGCATTGGGGCGTTGGGGGATTGTCCGGCGGTTGGCGGGGAGACCGTTGCCGTTGCGCGGGATGTCACTGGTGCTGGCGCGGCGATGGACGGTTTCCGCTTGTCGGGCGCCTGTTTCGGGGGTCCTGTGCATTTAAATTTCCCGTTCGACGAGCCGCTGAAGCCGGATACGTCGTTGCCGAGCTTGTTCGAGGGCGGTACGCCGGGCGATCGCGGAATTGTCGGCGGTATCGTCGGCGAAGCTGCTCGTGAAGCGGTGGGATCCATTGCGGCCGCGCTCGGTATTCCTGCAGATAAAGAGGATGGTTTGGGCGCTACAGAGACGGCTTCTGCCGCTCTAAACTTAGGTGTTGTACAAATTTGTACAACAATCGATTCTCGCGCCGCAGAATCGATCGCAAAGGCCTTGTCAGCCGGCAAATCGCTGCTGATGGCGGGGGAAGGTTCGTGCTCGACGGAGGCGGAGGCGCGCGAGGTGCTGGCGTTCGCGCACGCCTTCGGCATGCCGGTACTTGCCGACCCGCTATCGGGGTTGCGCTGTTGCGCTGACCCGCTGGTCGTGGCCAATTACGACAGTGTTCTGAATGCTGGGGGGAAAGTTCCTGACGATGAGCTTGATCCGCAGGTCATCGTTCGTTTTGGAAGGTATCCGATTTCGAAAAAGGCAACCCAGTGGGCACGCGCTTTGGAAGTCGCCGGTGCGCAGGAAATCGTAGTCGACCCCCTAGAGACGCGCGAAACCAACGCGGGCATGACGGCGTTGGTGCGTTCGCGCCCGGTTGATTTCTGCCGCGCGCTTTCTCTGTTCGGAGGTGCTGCCGACCAGTCGTTTGTCGAAGCGTGGCGCGAGGAGAACGCCCAGGCAGGTAAGCGTATCGCCGCGGTTGAGGCGGCGGAAGCTGGCGAACTTGGCGCCGTGACCTCTGGGGCGGAGACCGCGAATGCTTTTACAGACGCCGCCTTGTTGAGCGCCGAGGCAAACGAAACGTCTACCAGCGAAAACGCCACTTTCGAAGGCGCTGTCGTGTCTCGCGTGTTGAAATTGGCGCCTGAAAAGTCGTGCCTGTTCGCGGCCAACTCCATGAGCGTTCGCGCGGTCGATACGTTCATGGATGCGTCCGGCAAACAGCTTGCCGTGCTGGCGAATCGAGGCCTGAATGGCATTGACGGCACGGTTTCAACCGCCATTGGCACCGCATTTGAATACGGGCGAACAACCCTGGTCACGGGCGATTTGACGATGTTGCACGATCTGAATTCGCTGGCGTTGCAGCGTGAATTCGGCAAGCGTGACGACGTATGCGGCTTGACCATAGTGCTGCTGAATAACAACGGCGGCGCCATCTTCGATATGCTGCCGCAAAGCTCTGACGACGACTATTTCGAGCGGCTGTTCCTGACGCCGCAGGACGTTGAGTTCGAGTCTGCCGCGGCGGCGTTCGGCGTGCCCTACACTTGTGCTAATGATACGGAAGCGCTTGAGATTGCTTATAGCGAATCGCTTGAGCGACCGGGCATCAGCTTTATCGAGGTGCCGGTACCGCTGCGCGGCGTTCGCGAACGCTACGGTCGCTATTGGTAGGGTGCGGATATGCAGGCGAGACACGGATATTTCAAGAGCGAAGGTATTCGATATAGCTATCTGACCTGGTGCGATTCGGAAAAACCGAACTATAGTGGTAGGGAATTAGCACTGGCATCTGCAGCGTCGTCGGCGTCTTGCGCGACGGCTGCCCTCGGGGTTGATTCGGCGCCGGCGAACGTCGGGTCCGGCTGCAACGCAGACTCCTTGCTGTCCTCCGAAACAGCGACGGCGTCCGAGCCCCTACCAACGGAAAGCGCCGCCCTTCAAGGTGAAATACCGCCAATCGTCCTTGTCCATGGCTTCGCCCAAAGCGCGAGGTCATGGGAGGCTGTTGCGGAAAAGTTGGCTGCCACCAGAGACGTATACGCAATTGACCTGGTGGGATTTGGAAAATCCGACAAGCCCAACAGCCCGTCTGCCTATAGCCTGCAGGCCATGGGCCGTGCCTTGCTCGATTTTCTGCGAGACCTGCGCACGCAACCGCTAGTCGTTGGCTATTCCTTCGGCGGCCGTGTCGCGCTGTCAGCCTTGCTGCAAGCCGATGCCGAGACGTTCGCCTGGCTTTCGTCGGGCCTGGTGCTGGAAAGCGCAGGCCTGGGCATGGCGAGCGAGGCCGACCGCGCCGCCGCCGCGACCCGCGATGCCGCCACCGCGCGCCGCCTTCGCGAAATGCCGCTTGCCGACTTCATGACGTACTGGGAAAACCTGCCGCTGTTCAACTCGCAAAAGCAGCTGCCGGAAAGCGTGCGCCGTGCCGTGCGCGAGGGTCGGCTGGCCAACGACCCGGAAGCGCTCGCGAAATCGGTTGAGCAAGCGGGGCAGCACGCCATGCCCGACCGTGCGGATGTGCTGGCTCAACTGGAAAAACTGGCGCAAAAGGGCACGCCAGTCCGATACGTCGCGGGTGTCTTCGATCAAAAATATACCGCTCTTGCCGCCGAGCTTCCCGCCGGAGTGCGGACGACCATCTTCCCTAACGCGGGGCATAACGTGCATCTAGAGGCACCCGAAGCGTTTGCCCAGTTCATCAATGGGGAAGTTGGCATCCAACCCTGAACTCAGCGACATCCGGAAAACGCCGCACCGCCGCCTGGGCCGCCGCTCGCACCCGCGGCGCCGACAGCCCGCGCGGCGGCCGACTGCAGCGGCTGCAAAAACGCAGCTAACCGCCTTCGTTCGCGCCCGGTAAACCGCAAATCACCCGTTACTCAACTAAAAGTCACATTTCCTAAGGTTTATGGGGTAAATCCTTCGTAAATGTGAATAGCGCGGGTACAATTATGAATAACCGCGAATCGCGCGGAAAGATGTCCCGTTTTGGCGCAATGTTCGACCCGCCGCAGCCTCGGCTCGGCCCGTCGCCAAGCCGCCTTGGCGATCGTCCGCCGCCGCGAATTCGCCAAGCTTCAGGGACAAGCTTTGATGGAAGGTTCCTCGCATGAATGGTGAGAAACAAACGGACGCGACAGATGCGACCGCGCACAAGAGCATGACAAAAGCGCAGGCGGACAGGGAAGTCGAACGCCTGAAAACGATGTACCCGATCGTTTCCCTGCTCAGCGCCAAGGAAGTTGAGGCGGAGCATTACTGCCTGCTTTTAGGCGAGAAGTGCCCCTGCATGCGAAAGGTATGCTTGGAAGTCATCGAAAATGGTGGCGAGCGCACCGAGCTTCTGGGAATCGGCGAAGAAAGCCACAGCGCCACCGCCCGCTACGTGAACGTCGAGGGCAACCCGAGCGTGATCTTGACCGCCATGCCGCTTGAGTACGGCGAGAATCAGGTTGATTCCGAACTTCTGTACCGTGATGCGCTTACCGGCGTTTACAACCGTCGCTACTACGAAGATGTGCTTCGTCATCAGCATGTTTACGCGGGTGTAGCTGTTGTGGACATCGACGATTTCAAGGTGGTCAACGACACGTTGGGCCACCATGCGGGCGATATAGCCATCAAAACCATCGCCGACACCATCGGATCGTGCATTCGAGAAACCGACCAGCTGGTGCGTTATGGCGGCGACGAATTCGTGTTGGTGCTGAACAGCATCGCGCCCGAGCACTTCAAAACCAAGCTGCAGCGAATCACCGATTGCGTTTCGTCGACGCACATCCCCGAATACGAGCATCTGAGCTTGACTATCAGCATCGGCGGTGTGCAGGCCAGCGGCCGCTCTGTTGAGGAAGCGGTGCGCGAGGCCGACGGCCTGATGTACCGCGCGAAGTCGCACCGCGACACCGTGATCACCGATGCCGACGCCGACAAAATTCCCGAGTTCAGCAAGCCGTTGCTGCTGATCGTGGACGACTCCGAGCTCAATCGCGAGATTCTGCGCGAAATGCTGAAAGAGGAATACGACATTCTTGAGGCTCCGGGCGGCAAAGAGGGCATTGATCTGCTCGAACGTCATGGGTCGAACATTTCGCTCGTGCTGTTGGACATTATGATGCCCGGCGTCAACGGCTTCGATGTGCTCTCTCGCATGGTCCGCAGCGGCTGGATTGACGACATCCCCGTCATCATGATTTCGTCCGAGGACTCCGATGACGTGGTGCTTCGCGCCTATGAGCTGGGCGCATCCGATTACGTGAGCCGTCCGTTCGACATGCGCGTGGTGCGTCAGCGCGTCAGCAACGTCATGCGCTTGTACGCCAAGCAACGCCGCCTGACCACGCTTTTGTCGCAGCAGTTCTACGAGCGCGAACGCGACAGCCGCATGCTCATCGACATCATGGGAGGTGCAATGGAGCTTCGCAACGGCGAAAGCGGCCCGCATGTTCTGCATGTTCGTCGCCTGACGGAGATTCTGCTGGAGCGCCTGGTGCAGAAGACCGACCGCTACACGATCAATTCGAGCGAGCGATCGACCATCGCCATTGCATCGGTGCTGCATGACATCGGCAAGATTTCCATCCCTGATCACATCTTGAACAAGCCTGGGCGCCTGACCGATGAGGAATTCGAGGTCATGAAGACGCATACGACGCTTGGCGCCGACATGCTTGAGTCGATGACCTGGTATCACGAGAATTCCGACATCATCGTGGCCGCGCGCGACATTTGCCGCTGGCATCATGAGCGCTGGGACGGCCGCGGCTACCCCGACGGGCTGGCCGGCGATGAGATCCCGATTTCAGCGCAGGTGGTTTCGGTTGCCGACGTGTACGACGCGCTAACGGCAGACCGCGTATACAAGAAGGCCTTCTCGCACGAAAAGGCAATGGAGATGATTCTGGGCGGCGAATGCGGCCAGTTCAACCCGCTGTTGCTTGAATGCCTGGTTGATGTGCAGGATCGCCTTCAGTCCGAGTTGGACGAACCGGAAATGACCCCCCCCCTACCTCAGTGATAGGTGCTGACGGGGAATAGATTGGTTTCAGCAAGCAGAAGTAAGCTTTCAGAAGAGGAGTTGCAGGATTATGGCAAGCATCGAGGATGCGTACAACGAAATTGGCGCCGATTACAAGGATGTGCTGAAGCGACTGAGCAGCGAGGCGCTGGTTGAGCGCTTCACCAAGCGCTTTCTTGAGGACGAGAGCTTCGGCAAGCTGAAGGCCGCCATGCAGGAGGGCACCGACGCCGAGGCGGCGTTTTTGGGCGCGCATACGCTGAAGGGCATCTGCCAGAATCTGGGGCTGACGAACCTGTTCGAGCCGGCGAACGAACTGACCGAGGCGCTGCGCGATCGCACCTTCGACGGCAGCGAAGGGCTGTTCGAGCCGGTCGAGCGCGAATACGAGCGCACCGCCGCCGCGCTGAAGGGCGCGCTAGGGCTGTAAAGTCGGCTGCGCGGGCAGGTTGGTCGGCGGGCCCGAATGGCGGACTGCCCCGGCAGCCTCGGCGGGTCGGCTGGCTAGCTGGCCTATGCCGGCTGTCGGCGTACCGCGAACCCTGTTCGTGAGTCGCATGCCGCCTGCCGCCGGGCTGCGGAAGCAAAACCGCAGCCCGCGCATTGTTGCTAAGCGTCATTCCCATTCGAAAGGATCACCATGAGCGATATCCAGTGGCAACCTGGTAAGCAATACCGCGAGATCGTCTACGAAACGTGCGACGGCATCGCGAAGATCACCATCAACCGCCCCGAGCGCCGCAACGCGTTCACACCGTTGACGGTGAACGAGATGTACGACGCCTTCACCGTAGCGCGCGACGATGCTTCCATCGGCGTGATCATCCTGACGGGCATGAACCATGGCGGCCGTCATGAGGACGAGGCGTTCTGCTCGGGCGGCGACCAGAAGATCCGCGGCAACGGCGGCTACGTGGGCGAGGACAACATTCCTCGCCTGAACGTGCTTGACCTGCAGCGACTCATCCGCGTGGTGCCCAAGCCCGTCATCGCCATGGTCAACGGCTACGCTATCGGCGGCGGGCATGTGCTGCATATTCTGTGCGACCTTTCCATCGCGGCCGAGACGGCTAAGTTCGGACAGACCGGCCCTAAGGTGGGCAGCTTCGACGCCGGCTACGGCGCGGGCTACCTGGCGGCGATGGTCGGCCAGAAGAAGGCGCGCGAGATTTGGTACCTGTGCAGGCAATATTCCGCGGCCGAGGCGCTCGACATGGGCATGGTCAACAAGGTTGTGCCCTTCGAGGATCTTGAGGCCGAAACCGTGCAGTGGGCGCGCGAGATTCTGCAGTTCAGCCCCACGGCGCTGCGCTTCATGAAGGCATCGTTCAACGCGGCCACCGACGGGCTTGCGGGCATTCAGCAGTTCGCCGGCGACGCGACGCTGCTGTACTACACCACCGACGAGGCGAAAGAGGGCCGCGACGCGTTCAAGGAAAAGCGCAAGCCCGACTTCTCGAAGTACCCGAAGTTCCCGTAAGGGAATGCGGGGGCGGCCGTTAAATCGGTTGAAGTCGGCGGCTGTGAATTCCGTCACGGTCGGCGGTTGCGGCGAGGGGTGGGCCTTGAAGCTCTGTGGGTTCCGTTCCTCGTTTTCGTGGGTTCGAGCGAAAGTTCGTGGGTTCCTCCCCGGTTTTCGTGGATTCGAGCGAAAGTTCGAACGGTATTAGTGAGCGCGAAGCGCGACGCAACCATGCGTCCGACAAGGCGGATTGACAACTGCGAGATAGGCCATAGTCGACTGCTGTGGAAGTTGGGAAAAGGAAACGGGGATTGCCGGCCGCATGGGCTCGGCAAAGGTAGGTTAAGGCTGTTCGTTAGGTAGGCGTTGCAGGTATGATCGGCGTTTTCGAAGGCATGGTGCGGCTGAACCCGCAGCGCACGTGCTTCACGTACGTTGATGAAGAGGGCGTCCTTGACGCGATGTCGTTTCGCGAGGTCCGCATGTACGCTGCGGGCGTGGCGCGCCTGCTGCGTCGTCGGGGCCTGCGCGCTGGTGCCTCCCTTGCGGTTGACCTGCCGAATTCACCGTATTTCGTTTTGCTGTTGTTGGCCGCCGCTTACGGCGGCTTTTCCCTTGTCGCCCTGAATAACCGCCTGACCGCGGCTGAGAAGCTGGCCCGCGTTGCCGATCTGCAGCGCAGCCGCCCGGGGCGTGTGGTCATGACCGTAGATGAGGAAAACGTCGAGTCCCTTTTCGCAGCTGTGAACAGGGAGGTTTCCGGTGTTGGTGGTCACGGCCGCAGTAGAGGCAGTGAACGAGAGCGCACTACGTTCGCGACTCGTTCAACGCTTGCCGCCACCGAGGCCCGCTCCACCCGCGCGCTCGGTCGCGCGAAGGCGGGCAAGGTGGCGCGTCGCCGTGAGGAAATGGCCCGCCAAGATGCCGTTGAAGGCATCATCCACTTTGCCGAGCACGGCGCGCATGTGTTCGACCGCAGCAATGTGGCGGTTGTCATGTTCACCTCCGGCACGACGGGGCGAGCGAAAGCCGTTCCGCTGACCTGGGAAAACCTATGCGGTTCGGCCGATGTGTCCAATCGCATGCTGAACAGGCGCGGCGCGGGCATGTGGCAGATAGCGTTGCCGCTGTACCACGTTGGCGGCCTGCAGATGGTCGTTCGCAGCATCCTGAACTCCAACGAATTCATGCTGTACCGGCGCTTCAACGCCGACCGCGTGCTTTCCGATGCTGCCCGCCGCGGCGCCACGCACATTTCCGTTGTCGACAAGATGCTGCAGGATATGCTGGACAGCCCGCAGTCGGCCATTCTGCGGCGTTACGAGTGCATCCTGCTTGGCGGCGGCCCGCTGAACGCGAAAACACTTGAGCGGACACTTGCCATCCATGCGCGCGTCTTTGCTAGCTATGGCATGACCGAGACGGCTAGTCAAATTGCAAATACCCTGGTGGAGCCTGGTTTTTCCGGCGGAATGCGCCTGCTGCCGGGTTATACCGCGCGCATTGTCGATCCTGCGCCGAACGGCTTCGGGCGCCTGGCGGTGCGCGGCCCCGGGCTGTTCAGCGGCTACCTGAACGCGCAGGCGGTGCGCACGGCCGACGGCTTCTTCCTGACAGGCGACACCGCGGCCATCGACGCCGAAGGCACGCTGTTCGTGAAGGAGCGTACCGACGATATGTTCATTTCGGGCGGCGAGAACGTGTACCCGGCCGAGATTTGCGAAAAGCTGCTGCGCGTGCCCGGCGTGTCCGACGCGTACGTGTTCGGCGTTCCTGACGCAAAGTGGGGAAGGCGTCCGGTTGGGTTCGTGGAGCGTGCTGCTGGCGGGGCGGCCGGCGGGGCTGGTGGCGCGTCTGGTGGAGCAGGCCGCGCAGGTGACGGCGCCGGCCGCGCGGGCGTTGCTTCAGCGTCTGGCTCGCCTGTGCCTGCCGACTTGGACCGCCTTTCCACTCGCGAATTCGCCAACTACGTCACCAATCAGGTGGCTCCGCAGCTTTCTCGCGTGTACCTTCCCGACCAGCTGTTCGCGCTTGAGCAATTCCCGCGTACGGGCATCGGCAAAGTGGACCGTGCCGGACTTCGCAACCTGTATGACCAGCGCATTCAGATCGAGCGCGTCAACCTGTATCGCATCCGTCTGCCGTTTCGCAAGCCGTTTGCCACGGCAAAGGGCACCCTTTCGCATCGCGAGACGCTGCTGGTCGAACTAGTCGATCATCAGGGCCGCACGGGGCTGGGGGAGTGCTCGGCGTTTCCGACCGATTGGTACTTGCCCGAAACTATCGATCAGGACCTGGCTGTTTTGCGCGAGCATCTGATTCCGCTGGTGTTGAACACCGTCATGCTGCACCCGTCGCAGGCCGACGGCCTGATGGCCGCATGTCCGGCCGCCGCGGCCGCTCCGATGGCGCGAGGCGCGATAGAGCCGGCGCTGTGGGATTTATACGCGAAAATAGTCGAGAAGCCGCTGTGGCAGGTTATCGGGGGAAGCATGCCTGATGACCAGGCCGTTTGCTCGGTCCCGAGCGGGGCTGCGGTTCCCATAGGCACCGTTTTCGAAACGCTTGCCGCCGTGCGACGTTGCGTTGACGCGGGCTATTCGCGCGTGAAGCTGAAGGTAACCCCCGGTCAGGCGTTTTTGGTGACGTCGGCCGTGCGCGAGGCGTTCCCCAGCCTAACTATTACGCTTGACGCGAACCAAAGCTTCACCGAGTCCGAGCTGGACGAGCTGCGTAGTTTGGACGAGTGCGGCGTGGAATGGATCGAGGAACCGCTTGACCCCAGGCGCGTCCCGGCGACGGCCCCGCACGATCTGTTCGCGCGTCTTGACAAGCTGCAGCGCAGCATGAAAACGCCCATTTGCCTGGACGAATCCATCCGCAATGTCAGCGACTTGCGGCGAGCCCTCACGCATCGTAACCTGAAGTGCTATGCGCTGAAAATCGGCAAATTCGGCGGCGTGCAGCCGTCTCTGCAGTTCATTCGCATGGCGAAGGCGCGTGGCATTCGCGTGTGGGTCGGCGGCATGTACGACACCGGCGTTTGCCGTCGCCTGAGCGCGGCCTTCGGAACGCTGCCCGCCATTGCAGATGCGGGGGATATCGGCGCAACCTCGCGTTATTTCGATACCGATGTGACCAATCCGCCCTACACGGTGGAGTTCGGCCGCGCGACGCTCGAGCGCCAAGGCTTCGAATGCGGTCTGGGCTGCGAGCTTGATCGGGTTGCGCTTTCCAAAGTGCTCATCAACCAGGAGTCATTCGGGAAATAGGCATCGCGGCCGTGCCGCTCTCTAATGCTGCGTAAGCTTTCGCTCGCGCCTACGAAAACCTAGCGGAACCGGTAAACCCCGCAGCCCGCAGCCGGGTTTCACCGGGCTGATGAACATGGCGGCTGAGTTGAATCGCCTCCAACTTCCCAGGCGCGAGAGGAATAGGTGCAGCTAGATTTCGTGGGGTTGAGCGAAAGCTCAACTCGCAATAGGGAGCGCGAAGCGCGACGCATTTTAGCTCTTGCGGGTTGCAAGCGCCCTGCAAGAACATGGCACCCGCTTCGCGAGCTGTTTGGTGGTCTGTAGGCGTTCCAGCGAACCCGCAGCTATTTCATGGCGTTTGCGCGGCTGACTGTCCTTTTACTGCACGTTAACATCGTGCTGCGTTATGATGTTCCCCATCTGTTTCGCAATTCGCGGAATGCTTCGTGCGGGCGGCGCCCGCGCATCGGTTGGACTCGTCGATATGGAGCGAAGGTTGAAGCTGCTTGAAGAGCGCATCAGGCGCGATGGCGTGGTGAAATCGGAAGGCGTCCTGAAGGTGGATAGCTTCCTGAACCACTGCATGGACATCGAACTGTTCAACGAGATGGGCAAGGAGTGGAAGCGCCTGTTCGCCGACGCCCCCATCAACAAGGTGCTCACCATCGAGGCTTCCGGCATCGGCATCGCCGCCATTGCCGCGCAGTATTTCGACTGCGACGTCGTGTTCGCGAAGAAGACCGAATCGATCAACCTTGACGGCGAGATGTACACCACCAAGGTGCAGTCGTTCACCCACCGCCGCATTTACGACGTCATCGTGTCGAAGAAGTTTCTCTCCGCCGACGACCATGTGCTGCTCATCGACGATTTCCTGGCCAACGGCTGCGCACTCAACGGCCTGATTGACCTGGTGGAATCGGCCGGCGCCACCGTCGAGGGCATTGGCATCGCGGTCGAGAAGGGCTTCCAGCCCGGCGGCGACGACCTGCGCGCCCGCGGCTATCACCTGGAGTCACTGGCCATTGTCGAATCCATGAACCCCGAAACCGGGGAAATCGAGTTCCGCAAATAACCTGGCGCTGCGAGGCGTTCGCTGCGGTTAGCTGCTGAAACGCGCATGGCGGTATGTCCGTCGTGCGCGTTGTTATTTATCGGGCACGTGACGGGCATGCGGCGAGTGATGACCGCACGCCACGCAACGACCCCGCAGCATCCGGCGCCCGTGCGTCGCGCAACATCCCTGCGGCTTCGGCGTCTATGCGAGCTCTTCCGCGTATGAATGGCTAAATCCCTCTGTTGCGCAACACCATGCGTTCGCCATCGAAGTAGAATATAATGCATCAGATTTCGCAATCAGTTTTATAAGGAGCGCATATGAATTGCCCTCATTGCGGTTCGCATTTGGATAACAGCGACCGCTTCTGTTTCTCGTGCGGTCAGCCTGTTCAGGTGGCTGAGCAGCCGAAAGGCCGTCAGGAATTCTGTGTGTCGTGCGGAAGCGAGCTTCCCGAAGACGCGCAGTTCTGCCAAGAGTGCGGCACGCCCGTCGAGCCGCCGGAATTCGTTCCGTCCACTGGTGATGCGAATGCGTCGACCGCGTCGACCGCATCTGAGACCGCCGTCATCCCACCTGTTTCCGGCCCAACATCCGGCGTTCAGGCGTTCGATCCGGCTATGAATGGCGTGCAGGGCAATGGCACTTCCGCTTATAGGGCCGTCAACGCAGGGGACGCTTCCAAACGCCAGCTGAGCAAAGGGGCCATTGCCGGCATTGTCGTGGCTGCCGTCGTCGTGGTCGTGCTGGTCGCGGTCGGAGTCGCGGCTGCTCTCGGAGCGTTTAGTTCGCACGAGAGCGCGAAATCCGAGACGGTGACGGTTTCGCAGGAATCGGATTCCAGCAAGAGCGATTCGAGCTCTTCGGACAGCAAGAGCAGCCAAACGGTGGAGGTGAAACAGAAGCTTGCCGACTATTCCTGGGCTGACCTGGTGAAAATCGCCGACGAGATTGAATCGAAGGCGTCGAATCGCAACGACGCCATCAAAATCGCCGCCGGCTACAACTTGGTGAGAAGCGACGGAACCATGACCGGTGACAAGAAGACGCTCGAAACGTCCGCCGGCTCCACCGACGTTTTCATCGTCGATATCTACGTTGATAAGCTTTCCGCTTCAACTTCGAAATGCGCGGCGTTCACCTTCGGCGGGTCGGACATTCTAACCACGCACGCGATGAACTCGTCTGCCACCAATTCCGGTGGCTGGTCTAAGTCGACGATGCGCGACTGGTTGAACAACACGGTTTCAGCTTCTTTCCCCACTGATCTGAAAACGGCCGTGAAACAGGTGGTCAAGAAGACGAACAATACCGGTAAATCCACTTCCACCAGCTGCGTTACTGAATCTAACGACAAGGTTTGGCTGTTCTCGTGGGTTGAGTGCTTGGGCCCCATTTCTTGGAACACGGGCGCTTCCACCTCGTATATCGACGAGATCGATAATCAGGAAGGTTCGCAATACGCTTGGTTCAAACAGCAAGGCGTTGCCGGCGAGCAGAGCCACAGCGCGCTGGTGCGCTGTGCTCGCGGGTCTAGCACGGAAGGCGTTTGGTGGATGAGGTCGTCCGCTCCGAACACCTCGACGTCGTTCGGTGATATGGGGCCTGAGATTGACAACGGCGGCACGGCTTCGACGTCCGAGGGCGTTGTGATCGGATTCTGTCTATGATGCGGGCGAGGGTTTGCGCGGCGCTGGCGGCTTTTGCCGTGGCGGCGCTTGCGGCCGGCTGCTCGTCGGGGGCATCGGGTTCGGGCACGTCTGTCGCGTCGGACGGCGGCGCGAGTTCGTCGGACGTCGCGGCGTTGCAGCAGACGACGGTGAACGACACGCCGCGTTCCGCCACTGCTGAATCAGCCGAAAATTCCCAGCTCAATGAGCAATTATCAGCTGTAGCTCAGAAATATTCCGGCACGTATAGCGTCGTGTGCCAGGCCGCCGATGGGTCGTGGAAGGGCAGCTTCGACGGCTCCGATCGTCATGTTGCGGCGAGCATGATTAAGCTGGCCATCATGGGCACGCTGTTCGATCAGGAATCGAAGGGTGCCATTAACCTGAGCGATTCCGTGACGCTTCAGGCGTCGGATATCGTCGGCGGCACGGGCGTGATCGGGTCTCAGGGCGCGGGTTCTACCTGGACTTATCACGAGCTGCTTGAGCATATGATCCAAGACAGCGACAACACGGCCACCAACGTGCTGATAGACAAGCTAGGAATGTCCACCGTCAATACTTGGGCGAGCAACTTCGGTTTGAAGGAAACGCAGCTCAATCGCCAGATGATGGACCTGGATTCCGGCGTGGAAAACTATATGTCCGCTGAGGATGCGGCGAAGATTCTGAAGGCGATATGGAACGGGAATTTCGTCAGCGCTAGTGCCAGCAAGGATGCCCTGGCCATTTTGGAAGGGCAGAACGAGACGACCGGGCTTGAGGCTGGCCTGCCAGCTGGGGCGACCTTCGCGCACAAGACGGGGACGCTGGACAACGTACTGAACGACGGCGGCATCGTCGAGACGTCGAAGCCGTTCATCATCGTCGTGATGGGGTCTGAGGTGAGCTCGTCGGAGGCTACCCAAGCGATGCAAGAGTTCGCCCAGGTTGCAAGCGACTTTGCGGCGTCGTAAGCGCAGGTGGATGAGAGATTGCTGGCGGCTTCGCTCGTGGGCGCGAGGTTTTGCGGGGTACGACGCTGGCCGGACTTTTGCGGTTTCCCTATTCGTAGGCGCGAGCGAGAGCTCGCACGGTAGGGGGGTGTCGCGCTTCGCGCTCTCTAGTGCGGATTGAG
>CAVBPP010000011.1:0-9333 GCA_963597295.1 Paratractidigestivibacter sp.
GACTCAGACGGCTCGTACAAAAGCGCCGACGCGGGTAATTTCGGGCAAGATATCGTATCCGGGCTTGGCGAAGCTTGGGGAACGGCCTTCGCGGAGGAAGCGGAATCCAATCAAAATCAAGATTTTGACCAGGGAGTAAGCCAGAAGCTCACTTTCGATACGCAGTTGAACGAGGACATTATCGTCGACGGCACGGGCGTGATGGCCGCCGACGACAAATCGCAGTACGCGCTATCCGAGGTGATCGAGAACACGCTCACGCATTCCGACAATACCGGCTACGCCTTGCTGCGCGAACATTGCAACGACGGCGGCATTTTCGAGAATTGGTGCGCCATGCAAGGCGTCGATGCAACGGCATGGGAAGGCATGTGGTACCCGTACTGCACAACGCGTGAGCTGGCGAAACTGTGGTTGGGCGCGGGAAGCTACCTGCTCAGCGATGCCGAGCACGCGTCGTGGATGGACGGGCTGCTCCGTTCGACCGACCTGTCGTTCTTCCGCAATTCCATTACGGGCGCGCAGAAGATTCTGTCGAAGCCCGGTTACGAATGCGAGCCGATGCTGGACATGAGCGCGCTTGCCGAGGGCGGCACCATCGTCGCCGACGACGGCACGTACGTGCTGGCCATCATGTCGGATGCGCCCTACGATGATGAATATCTGACCGAGAACCAGGAACTGATCGAAAGCCTGGCGGCAGCGTTGGCGAATGCGCGCACGTCGATGCCGAAAGCGTAGGAGAGCGGGTGCGGGCGGCGGGTTTGCCCGGCGCATCGGTTTGGCGCGCGGCGCTGGCCGTCATTTGCTGTTTGGCTTATCTTTCTTGAATTCGCGGTCCGATTCGCCCCGCTAATTTTTCCCGCCCTTTCGTCGTTTTGCTGCCATCGGCCGTCGCTGACTTGCCTCGGTTCGCCTTCCAGCAGCAACTGCCCCGATTCATGCCGGGCATATGGAATTCGCCCGCCGTGCCGATTCGTGCGCTATACTGCTCAAACACATGCGACGACGAAGACGCGGCATGCGCAGTTGCAGACGCCAGAGACGGGGCTCGCCGGCTGAAAGGTCCCGGGAAGCAAGCATGCCATTCCCTTCCGAGCAGCGCGGTTGAACGCGGGGCGCCACTTTGGCGCGGACGTTAAGTAGACTGCGACGGAAACCCCAACGTCATCAGGGGAAACGAGTGGATCGCAAGGCGCCTGTCGCAAACGATCAACCAAGGTGGTACCGCGAGAGCCTTCTCTCGTCCTTGGACTGGGATACCCCAGGCCACAGGCGAGGAAGGCTCTTTTTTATTGGCCGCGGCAACGCGGATGCACGAAACGAAAGGGATCGGACACATGGCAATCGTGGACGAACTCGCGCAGTTGCGCGAGCGCACGCTGGCCGCGATCGAGCAGGCGGCGGATACGTCGACGCTCGACGAGGTTCGCGTGGCGGTGCTGGGCAAAGCCGGCACGCTGACGGGTTACCTGCGCAGCATGGGGCAGGTGGCCAAGGAAGAGCGCGCGGCCGTCGGCAAGACGGTCAACGAGGTGCGCGGTGTGGTGGAAGCCGCGCTTGAGCAGCGCAAATCGGCGCTTTCCGCAAAGGAAATGGAAGCGGCCATCAACGCAGCCGCCGTTGACGTGACCCTGCCGGGCCGCGGTCAGCAGGTGGGCACGCGTCATTTGATCAACGCCATCACCGACGAGATCTCCGAGATCTTCCTGGGCTTGGGCTACTCGGTGGCGCAAGGCCCCGAGGTGGAAACCGACTGGTACAACTTCGAGGCCCTGAATGCCCCGAAGGACCATCCGTCCCGTTCCATGCAGGATACGTTCTATGTGCACGACCTTTCCGGCGAGGCGTCGGCGGTGCGCGGCGAGTCCGACGTGCTGCTGCGCACGCAGACCTCCGGCGTGCAGGTGCACGTCATGGAGCAGCAGAACCCGCCCATCTACGTGATCGCGCCCGGCAAGGTGTATCGCCGCGACGTGGCCGATCCGTCGCATCTGCCGCAGTTCACCCAGATCGAGGGCCTGGTCGTTGACGAGGACATTACCTTTGGCGACCTGAAGGGCACGCTCGATTACTTCTGCAAGCAGATGTTCGGGCCCGATCGCAAGACGCGTTTCCGCGCCCATTACTTCCCGTTCACGGAACCCTCCGCCGAGGCCGACGTCAGCTGCGGCGTCTGCGGCGGCACGGGCCATTTGCACGACGGCGAGCGCTGCCGCATGTGCAAGGGCACCGGCTGGCTTGAGATTCTGGGTTGCGGCATGGTCGACCCCAACGTGCTGCGCATGTCCGGCGTCGACCCGGAGAAGTATTCCGGCTTCGCCTTCGGCGTGGGCGTCGAGCGCGTCGCGTGCCTGAAGTACAACGTCCCCGACCTGCGCATGCTCCTGGAAGGCGACATGCGCTTCTTGCGTCAGTTCTAGGAGGGGTAGCGAATAATGAAAGCATCTTTGAAATGGCTGAACGAGTATGTCGAGGTTCCCACCGACATCAAGGCGTTCTGCGATAAGTTGGACCTGACTGGCACGGGCGTTGAGGGCGTGGAAACCCTGGGCGCCTCGCTTGATGGCGTCGTGGTGGGCCACGTGCTCACCTGCGAGCCGCACCCTGACAGCGATCACATGCATGTGACCACGGTGAACGTTGGCGCGGACGAGCCGGTGCAGATCGTGTGCGGCGCGCCGAACATCGCCGCGGGCATCAAGGTGCCGGTAGCCACCGTGGGCGCGGTGCTTCCCGGCGACCTGAAGATCAAGAAGTCGAAGCTGCGCGGCGTGGTGAGCTGCGGCATGTGCTGCTCGCAGCGTGAGCTGGGCTTCGGCGCCGATCACGAGGGCATTTGGATTCTGTCCGAGGACGCGCAGGTGGGCCAGCCCATCGCTGAGCACCTGGGGCTTACCGACACGGTGCTCGACCTAGAGATTACACCGAACCGCCCCGACAGCCTTTCCATCGCCGGCCTGGCGCGCGAGATTGGCGCCATGTACGCCCGCGACTGGAAGGACCCGCTGCCCGAAATGGCCGCCAAGCTGGAGCTTTCCGCCGACGGCACCGACGATGCCACCGTCGAGATTGCCGACGCGGCCCGCTGCCCGCGCTACACCGCGCGCGTCATCCGCGGCGTGAAGGTGGGCCCGAGCCCCGACTGGATGGTCGAGCGCCTTGCCGCCATCGGCCAGCGTTCCATCAACAACGTCGTCGATGTGACGAACTACATCCTGTTCCTGTTCGGCCAGCCGCTGCATGCCTTCGACCTGAATAAACTGAAGGGCGCCGATGGCGTGGCCCATGTGGTCGTGCGCGCGGCGGAAGAAGGCGAGAAGCTGACCACGCTCGACGGCGAAAACCGCACGCTGACCAGCGACATGACCGTCATTTCCACGCCTGAGGCCGGAGCCGTGGCGCTTGCCGGCGTCATGGGCGGGCTCGACACCGAGGTGACCGAGGAAACCACCGACATCTTGCTGGAAACGGCAACCTTCGAGGCCGGCCGCACGTCGCGCACCTCGCGCAACTTGGGCCTGATCTCGGAAAGCTCGATGCGCTACGAGCGCGGTGTGGACGACCACAACATCGAGGTTCGCTCCGCTGCCGCAGCGGCGCTCATCGTGGAAGTTGCCGGCGGCACGGTTTCCGGCGGCATCGGCGGCGGCGCGGGCATCGTTGACGTTTGGCCTGCTCCGACGGCTGAATCGCAGCTGAAGTTCCGCATCAAGCGCTTCCAGGGCATGATGGGCGAGGAAATTCCGCGCGATTTCATCGTCGATACGCTGACGCGCCTGGGCTGCAAGGTGGCCGACGCCGACGAGGCCGACGTGCTCGACGTGACGGCGCCGACGTATCGCCCCGACCTCCCGCGCGAGATCGACCTGTACGAGGAAGTGCTGCGCCTGTACGGCATGGACCGCATTCAGCCGACGCTGCCCGGCGGCCGCGGCCGCTTCGGCACGCGCACCGCGACGGCGCACGTCATCGACACCATCAACCGCACCATGACGGCCAGCGGCATGAACGAGACCATGACGTACTCGTTCGCCGAACCGACCGACCTCGAGCGCCTGCGCATGAAGGCCGACGGGCTGGGAGAGGCCGTCAGCCTGATCAACCCCATGAACGCCGACCAGTCCGTGATGCGCCAGAGCATCATCCCCGGGCTTCTGCGCTCGGTCGCGCGCAACCAGGCGCGCGGCGTGAAGAACATCCAACTGTACGAGCACGGCATGGTGTTCTTCGCCCATGAGGGCAAGAAGCAGCCGAAGGAGCGCCGCCGCTTGGCAGGCGTTTTGGCTGGCAGCATGATCGACGCCGGCTGGAACAGCAAGCCCGCCGCATTCGATTTCTTCGACGGCAAGGGCGTGGTGGAGAACCTGCTGCGCGAGCTGGCCTGCGCGAAGGTGCGCTTCAAGGCGCTTTCCGCCGACGATGCCCCGCATTTGCAGCCCGGCCGCGGTGCCGAGGTGCTTTCCGGCGGTGCGAGCCTTGGCTGGGTCGGCGAGCTGCATCCGCTGGCCGTTGCCGCCTACGACGCCGAGGCCCCCGTGGTCGCCTTCGAGCTTGACGTGGAAGCGCTGGAGAAGGCCGCGCGCCCGGCTCGCGATTACGTTGACGTGCCGCAGTTCCCGGCTGTGTCCATCGACCAGGCATTCGTGGTCGACGAGGCCGTGACGCACGAGCGTTTGGAGCAGTGCATGAGCTCGGCTGGCGGCAAGCTGCTGGAAAGCGTGCGCCTGTTCGACGTGTACCGTGACGACAAGCGTATCGGCGCGGGCAAGAAGTCGATGGCCTACGCGCTGACGTACCGCGCGACCGACCGCACGCTCACCAGCGAAGAGGTCGACAAGGCCCACGCGAAGCTGGTGAAGAAGGTGGCCGGCGCCACCGGAGCCGAGGTTCGTAGCTAGCAACCTGGGGAAACATCGCGCTGATAGCGTTTACTTGCCAAGGGCCGGGCTTCCGCTCGGCCCTTTTTGAACCAACTTACCTGGCTAAACGATGACACGAAAGGGGGCACGCATGACGCGAGTCGGCATTCTCTCGGATACGCACGGGCGCCTGCCCGATGCGGCGCTCGCCGCCATGGCCGATTGCGATCACATCATTCACGCCGGCGATATCTGCGACCCCGGCATTCTGGATCAGTTGCGTATATTTGCCTCGGTCACGGCTGTGCTTGGCAATAACGACTTCAACGAATACGGAAGCGACGTCACCGCGTTTGCGCACTCGGTCATCGATGGCGTGCGCTTTCTGGTGGCTCATTACCCGGGCGACGTTCGTGTTGGGTTCCACGGTAGTCGCGCGCTCGCGCCGGGCGACCCGCTGCCGCAGGTGTGCGTGCACGGCCATACGCATGTCCCTGAGCTTCTGACCGGCCGTGATGCGTACCCGGCAAGCTTGCTGCTGTGTCCCGGTTCGACCACGCGCCCCCGCGGTGGTTTCCCCGCGTCGGTGGCGTTTTTGGAGCTGGAGGCGGGCCGTGTGCAGGCCGCGCAGATCGTCGCGCTATCCGGAGAAGTTTTGTTTGACCTGCGGAAATAGTGTTGTCTCTGGTGACCTTTGGCGTTGCTAATCAATCTTGGGCGTTGCCAACCAAGCCTCCTGCTCATCTGCGCTATTGTTCGCCAAAATAGAATTCGCCCCGACGGGACTGCTCACATCAGGGCAAATCGTGTTATCAGTTGCTTGGGCGGGCCGGAATTCGTTTCGGCTTCGCGTGGAAAACCCGCTGCAAACCCGCTTAATTGCGCTGCCAGAAGGCGGTGAACGAGCAGATGGTGCCCGCCGCCGCCACAAGTCCGCACAGGTATGCGAACAGCGGAAGCTTGTCCGACACGAAGCTGCCGAACGAGAAGTACATGATCACGTACCCGAACGAGAACAGCGTGAGCAGGGAAAGCCCGAAGGCCAGAGCAACCGGGTTGCGTTTGCGTGAGAAGAACGTGGCGATGCCGCCGGCGACGGTCACGCCGAAGCACAGAAGCCACAGGCCGAAGGTTAGATAGATGGTGTTCGACGTGTTTTGATCGGAGCTGGACTTAGAGCTGCCCAGCACGCTCTTCAGCGTTGAGGCGGCGCCTTCGTAGTTGCTGACCGTGTTGCCCAGGTCGACGAATTGCATCGGGGAATAGCCGGACTTGAACGACCAATTGCCGGTGTTCGCGCCGGTAAGCGAGCTGACTCCCTTCGCCACGCCGTTCGCGACGCTGCCAGCGGAAACGAGCGAGGAATTCACATTGACCCAGGGCATGAGCGCCAGCAGCAGCGCAACGGCGGCGAGCACGAGCCCCACGATCGTAAGCGGGCTGAACTTTTCCTTCGCAGTCGTTTCAACCGATTGTTGACTCGCAGTGTTGCTGACGACGGGGGTGTTGCTGACGACGGGTTGCAACACCGTTGCCTGGTTGCGGGCTTGGCCGTACGCCGGTGCCTGTGCAGGCTGCGGGGCGAAACGCTGCTGCGCGGGGGCCGGCTGCTGCATGGGTTGCTTCGCGACAGGCTGGACTGCGAAGCGTTGCTGCACCGGTTGCTGGGTAAACGCAGGCTGGGCCGCTTGGGTGACGGGCTGCTGCGCTACCTGGTTATTTGTCGCTTGCGCGCACGCGCTTCCGCCTGCGATATGCGTGCCGCACTTCCCGCAGAACATCGCGTCGTCGGGCAGGTTGTTGCCGCATGTGGTGCAAAACATCGTGGTCTCCTCGTCGTTGGTCGGGTTGCCGATGGCTTTCTTCTTCCTGAAATCGTATGGCGCATCGCGCGGGTGTTGTTGCGCAACTGTTCACCAGAGTTGAACTGTTCTTTTTTTAGAGGATGCCGGGTCTACTCGTGGGCGCTTTTGAACGCAATGCGCATGTGTGTTAGGCTTCTGAGTTTGAAAGCGAGCAATTGCGTTGCAAATATGCGATGAGCTGGCTTTAAAAGATCGCACTTGATTGATGCAGTAGAACTATGCAATGGAGGGAATATGCAAAACGCTCTGCAGGTTTCATATAGGAATCGCCTTGTCGCCGCGCTTTCCGGTGCGGCCGTAACCGCCGCGATGGTCTGCGGTTTTGTTGCCGTCGAACCCGCGCATGCCGACACCGCCGCCGAAATTCAGGCGCAGGCCGACGCCGCCCAGCAGGAACTTTCCGCCATGGAGGAAATGGCCAACGGCTACTACAGCGACTACATTCAGTCGCTCGCCGACTACGAGACCGCATCTACCGGCCGTGACGCCGCGAAGTCCGAGGTCGATTCCATCAACGGCGAAATCTCCGACATTCAGGATCGCCTGAGTGACCGTGCCCGTTCCATGTACCGCTCCGGCGTGTCGTCGTTCATCGACTTGCTGTTCGGCTCCACCACGTTTTCCGAGTTCACCACGAACTGGGCTCTGCTGACGCGCATTAACCAGAACGATTCCGACCTGGTTCAGCAGTCGAAGGACCTGCGCGAGCAGGCCACGGCTAAGCAGCAGGAATACGAGAAGCAGGCCCAGACCGCCCAGGCGAAGGCAAACGAGGCTTCCGAGCAGTACAGCAAGGCGCAGGACACCATCGCCGAGATGCAGACCGTCTACAACAACCTTTCCGCCGAGGCCCAGGCAGCTTACACCGCGGCTCAAACGGCTTCTCAGAGTACTTATGATGAGGCGTATGCCCAGGCTGCGGCCGAATATGGCGTGACGTACAATTCCGACGGCTCCATCACCGATGCGAGCGGCCAGACGTATTCGTCGGTTTCCGCGTACGCTTCCGCCACGGGTAACGACATCGTGAGCCGCGCACGTGCGATGATCGGCTCCAGCTACGTGTGGGGCGGCACCGGCGGGTCTTGGGGCGGCTTCGACTGTTCTGGCCTGGTCAGCTATGCCATCACCGGTCAGGAAGGCAATCGCCTGGGCACCACGAACACGTTCATGGGCTACGAGCAGTCCTCGACGCCTTCCGTGGGCGACCTGGTCGTGAACGAGGGGCACGTGGCCATTATCTCGGGCGTTGATTCCAATGGCAACATCACCAGCATCATTCACGCCGTGAACGAAAACACGGGCGTCGCCGAAACCGGCATGAGCGGCTACTTCAGCGAAGGCGGCTACACCGTAGTAAAGGCCAACTAGCAAGACAAAGGGACACTCCTAATGTCTTGCCGTCGTTTGCGAAATCCCCACAATTAAGTTGGGTAGCAAGCGAAGAAGGCTGCTTGACGTTGACTTTCAAGAATGAGAAGCCTCGGTTCCATGTGGGAGCCGAGGCTTTTTGTTGCTGCACTGCGCTGGGCCGGTCTGGCTGCCGACGGCTGCTTCCCGGGGACGTTCGTCTGAATCGGCCTTGTCGTTTCGGCTTGCGCGGCCTGCGGCTTTGGGGCCGATTCCCGTTTCGTCGTCTCGCTTGAGCCTGCGTAGCGGCCTGCGCATTTGGGAACCCGATTGGACGCTTGCGCTGACGGGAAAGTTTATACTGGCAGGGTGCTCGTTGTTCGCTGATTTGCTATTCGGCTGGTCGTCGGGTGCGCTGATCTTTCGATACGCGTTCGCGATTGCATTTCAAGAAATGGGGAAGGGGTGTTGCGAATGTCGTCGGTTTGGCTCAGGCGGAGCATGGCAATCGTCATTGCTGTTGTGCTGGCAGCTTGCGTATTCGCTATGCCCTCATGCGCGAATTCCAACGCAGGTCAGACCTCGGCGAACTCGCAGCAAAGCAGCGGCGACGAAGATTCGGGCAGTGGAAGTGCCGACGCGACTTCTTCTGGAACATCTACCGGCACGGCTTCGGATGCAGGCAACAACGATGAACAAGTTTCCCAAGAGGAGCTTGATGACCTTGCCGGAAAGCTTCCCTACGTGGGGATGAAAGAATCGCTGATCGATAAAACCTGGCTGGGCATGCCGAAAAATTCCGCACGGGTCGGCTACGGCGTTCCGACTACTTCGAAATACGAATTCTACTGGTATTCGACCAATGGCAAGAACGAGAAGCTGTTCAGCGCCTATGTTTGCTATGGCGTTGTGGTTGACGTCAGCAAGTGGCAGACGTCAACGGATTATTGGATGAACGCCGACGGTACGTCTAAAGACCTCCCAGACAGAGACGCTTCCGGCAAGCGCATCGCTTCCGGAACGTCGTCCTCATCCTCGAAGTCGCCTTCATCAACCGGCAAAACCACGCCCAAGGAAGACCCTTCGGATTACTCAACCCCCGAAGAATACGCAGACAACGCCCAGAAAGACTTCGAAAGCAAAGGCTCCAAAGACGGCTGGAAAGACGCCTACGAATACTGGGAAGATAACGCGCTATAGCGCGCAGAAGCCCGCCTCGTCGACGATCGCCACGTCGGTGCGCAACGGGATGCCCT
>CAVBPP010000012.1:0-6107 GCA_963597295.1 Paratractidigestivibacter sp.
ATATATATATATATCACTACTTGCTAATCGAATGGTTGATAAATAGCGAAAGTGCAGGTGCGGTCGGCGGTACGCAACGTGTATCATGTAGGTATGGAAAGGCGCGATTTGAGGAGGCTTGCGGCCATGAAGAAAATCTACGTTATCGGCGGTATGGGGGCCGGTAAGTCCACGGCTCGAAAAGTCCTTGCTGAACAGGGGGTTCCCTTTATCGACTTGGACAAGGTGGGCCACGAGGTGCTTGAGTGGGACACCGTGAAGGACGATTTGGTGGATGCGTTCGGCGCAGACATCATCGGGCCGGACGGCAAGGTGGTTCGCAGCAAGGTTGCCGCCAAGGCGTTCGCCACGCCCGCCGAAACGCGCAAACTGAATCGTATTAGCATGCCGCGCATTGAGGAATCGCTGACCGATAAGCTTGATGAGCTGCGCAAAGAGGGCCACAAAGCCGTTGTGGTGGAATATTCGGTGTTCAAGAACCGTCAGACCTCCATGGCCAACGGCGCCGATGTGGTGCTGGCCGTGCTGGCGCCGCTTGAGGACCGCATCAAGCGCGCTGTCGCCGCCGGCTGGGAAGAGGACGACGTGCGCCGCCGCATCGAGCGCCAGATCAGCGACGCAGACCGCATCGAGCAGGCTGACGTCGTGTTCAACAACGACAGCACCCAGGAGGCCCTGGCTGAACAGGTAGTGGCCTGGTGGCACGAATATGAGAAGACGCTTGAATAAAGTTGAGTAGCCATCTCAAGAATATCGAACAGTCCGGTGGACTGTTCGACCCCGAGCACGGCGAAGCCGGGCGCAGGGGCTCGGTGCGGGCTGACCTTGGGCTGAGAAAGGCGTGCAGGTGAGTAGCCATCTCAAAAACATCGAGGGTGCGCCGATGGTGGGGAAGTTGCCGGAGGTTCGGCTGGCCAATACGCCGTTTCGTGTGGTGAGCCCGTTCGAGCCTTCGGGTGATCAGCCGCAGGCTATCGAGTCGCTGGCGCGCGGCGTGCGCGAGAACATGCGCTATCAGACGCTTTTGGGCGTCACCGGTTCGGGTAAAACCTTCACCATGGCGAAAACCATCGAGGCGTTGCAGAAGCCGACGCTGGTGATGGCGCCGAACAAGACGCTCGCGGCGCAGTTGGCAAGCGAGCTGAAGGAATTTTTCCCCGACAACGCCGTCGTGTACTTCGTCAGCTACTACGATTACTACCAGCCTGAGGCCTATGTGCCCAGTTCAGACACCTTTATCGAAAAAGACGCCTCCATCAACGAAGAGGTTGAGAAGCTGCGCCATGCGGCCACTTCGGCCCTGCTTTCGCGCCGCGATGTTATTGTGGTGGCGTCCGTAAGCTGCATTTACGGCATTGGCAGCCCGATGGATTACGCGGGCATGGCGGTCTTCTTGGATAAGCAGGTCGAACAGGACCGTGACCAGGTGATTCATGATTTGATCGACATTCAGTACGATCGTAACGATTACGAGCTGAAACGCGGTACGTTCCGCGTGCGCGGCGACAACCTGGACATTTTCCCGCCGTATGCCGATAACCCCATTCGCGTGGAATTCTGGGGCGATGAGATTGAGGAAATCGCCGAGATAGACAACGTGACCGGCGAGGTGCTGCAAACCTACGAGGCGCTGCCCGTGTGGCCGGCGTCGCATTACGTGACCGCGCGCCCTAAGATGCAGCACGCCATCCAAACAATTCAGGACGAGCTGCGCGAACGCCTGCAGCAGTTCAAGGCCGAGGGCAAGCTTCTGGAAGCGCAGCGCCTTGAGATGCGCGTGAACTACGACCTGGAGATGCTGGAGACGATGGGCTTCTGCAGCGGCATCGAGAATTATTCGCGCCACCTGGACGGACGCGAGCCCGGCGAGCCGCCGTACACGCTGATCGACTACTTCCCCGACGATTTTCTGTGCATCATCGACGAGAGCCACGTTACAGTGCCGCAGATCCGCGGCATGCACGAGGGCGACCGCAGCCGCAAGATCACGCTGGCTGAGCACGGGTTCCGTCTGCCCAGCTGCCTGGATAACCGCCCGCTGCGCTTCGACGAGTTCGAGCAGCGCGTGCCGCAGTACATTTACGTGTCGGCCACGCCCGGCGACTACGAGCTGAAGGTGAGCCAGCAGCAGGTTGAGCAGATCATCCGCCCGACGGGGCTGCTTGACCCCGAGATTATCGTGCGCGGGTCGGCCAGCCAGATCGACGACATCATCGACGAGGCGAAGGCGCGCGCCGATGCCGACGAGCGCGTGCTGATAACCACGCTGACGAAGAAGATGGCCGAGGACCTGACCGATCATTTGCTTGACCGGGGCATTCGCGCGCGGTACATGCACAGCGACATCGGCACGCTAGAGCGCGTGGACATTCTGCGAGACCTGCGCTTGGGGAAGTTCGACGTGTTGGTGGGCATTAACCTGCTGCGCGAGGGGCTTGACCTGCCTGAGGTGACGCTGGTGGCCATTCTGGACGCCGACAAGGAGGGCTTCCTGCGCAACCAGCGGAGTTTGATTCAGACGATCGGTCGCGCCGCGCGTAATGCGAAGGGCCAGGTCATCATGTATGCGGATAAGACGACCGATTCTATGGACGCGGCCATCACCGAGACGCGCCGCCGCCGCGACATCCAGATGGCCTACAACAAGGAGCACGGAATAACGCCGAAGACCATCTCGAAGGCCGTGGTGGACATCATGAGCTACGTGCACGATGAGATGGGCGACGTGTCTTCCGAGGACGTGAACCGTCAGCTGGCCGAACTGTCGCGCGAAGAGGTGCTGCGCGTCATTTCGAACATGGAAGACGACATGGCCGAGGCGAGCCGCAACATGGACTTCGAGGAGGCCGCGCGCTTGCGCGACGAGGTGGTGCGTCTGCGCTCGGCGGTTGAGGGCGAGAGCGAAGACGACGTGCTGCGCGACTTGAAGAAGACTGCGCGCAAGGGCAGCGCCTTCGGCAACAGGAAGCACGCGGCATACGGCAGCTCGCGGCGGAGTTAGCGCGGGCCTGTTGCGGGCGGGGCTTGCGGGTGACGTTTCGCCTTTGGCGGCTAGCAGGCTCGTGGGGGCTTCGCTTGCTTTATAGGGCTTTGCTTCCCTCCAGCTTGGCTGTTGTTGCCGGCTGGCTGGCCAGCATTTGCGCGGCCGACGAAGGCTGCTTTCCCTTATTCTGCCTGCGTATTTAAGCTGCCGGTGCGGTAGCCGTCGGCGTCGATGGTGACGTAGGCGAAGCCGGCTTGGTGAATACGTTGCGCCAGATCGCTTTCGCACATTGCCTGCATGAGGGCTTCGCGCTCGCTCGGCGTCACCTCTATGCGCGTGAGGTCGCCGTGGGCGCGGCAGCGCACTTGTGGGAAACCGGCTTCTATCAGGGCATCCTCGGCGGTTTCGACGGCCGCAAGGTTTTCGGCGGTGATTTCGCTGTTGTAGGGAATGCGGCTGGCGAGGCAGGCGTACGAGGGCTTGTCCCAAGTGGGAAGGCCGAGCGCGTGGGAAAGGGCGCGCACGTCGGCTTTTGAGAGCCCGCTTTCCAGCAGAGGGCTTTTGACCGTCAGCTCGCGTAGGGCTTTCAGGCCGGGGCGGTAGTCGCCCAAGTCGCTCGTGTTCGTGCCTTCCGCGACACAGGGAAATCCCAGTTCAGCAGCTTTGTTTAGGATGGTGGTGAATAAAGCTGTCTTGCAGATGTAGCAGCGCTCGGGCGGGTTCACGGCGAAGCCCTTGATGGCGAGCGCGTCAACCTCGATGGTGATGTGGCGCAGGTTTCGCGCTTGGCAGAACTCGTCGGCTTCGCGCAGTTCGCGCGCGGGGATCATCTGGGCGTTCGCGGTGATGCCGCAGGCTGCGTCGCCGAGCACGTCGGTCGCGACCGCCAGCAGCAGCGTAGAGTCGACGCCGCCGGAAAACGCGATGGCAACGCGCCCGAGCTTGCGCAGGTTTTCGCGTAGGGCTGCATACTTTTCGGCCAGGTCAGCGGGGAGGTTTTTGATTGTGGTGGCCGGCGTTGCGATAGCGGCGCCACTTTCCGGCAGCGTCGCGTTGGCGTTGTTGGCGTCCGCGGCCGGTGCCGTGCCGGTTGATCGATCGTTCATGATGCTCCTGTTCGTTGGCGCACACGGTAACACATGGAGTGGGCTTCAAGTCCAGGGTTTTTGTTGTGGCTCGACGACGCTGCGGTCAGGATGCGTTGGCGGCTCGAAAACGCCCGGTGCTTCACGTTCGTTCGCCTTGGCTGCTGCGCTTTTACATCATGCCGGCGACGAGCATGTCCATGTCCACTGCCGCATCTATTCCCGCGACGACGCCGCTGCTGGTGTATTGCCAGATGGCGAAGTCGAACTGCGCGTTGGGCACAACGTCATCGTATTCGGCGTACCAGATGGTACGGTTGCCCAGCTCGCTTAGGTTGAAGCGCGACACGTCGCTGCTGTTGCCGTAGATCATCGTCTTGTATCCGGCGGCCTCGATGCGCTGGCAGAAGGCGAGGGCAATCTGAGTGAGCATTTCCCTGTCGATGCTTCCCCCGCGCGTAGAGGAGCCGAAGTCCAGCTCGTAGTCGAAGACGACGGGCAGGTCCAGCTTCCGACCGGCAAGTTCGCTTAAGACCAGGTCAGCTTCAGCTTGCGCTTCCTCAACGGTGATGGCTTGCGAATAGAAGTAGGTGCCCACCTGAAGCCCGGCCGCCGCCGCGCCGTCGATATTCTGGTCGAAACACGAGTCGACATACAGGTATCCGTCGGTGTTTCCACGGCTGCCCACGCGCACGAACGCGAACGAGATGCCGTCGCCGGCGACCGCGGGCCAGTCGATGGCCCCTTGGTATTCGGATACGTCGATGCCGGCCTTCGACATGAGGATGCCGTTTTCGGAATAGGTGAGACGACCGTTTGCATCGTAGGCGAACCCGGCGAAATCGTAGGGGCTTTCATATACCTCGCTGGTCGTGCTGCGAGTGTTCTTCTTCGCGGGGGTGTTCAGCCAGTTGGACATGGCGTTGCAGGCGCCGATGCCGAGCGCCGCCAGCAAAACGATGGCGATGATGATGTAGAGCGGCCTTTTGTCGAATTGCTTGGTAGCGAGGGGAACGCCGCCGCCTGCGGAAGCGGTGCTGGCGCGACGGGTTGGCCTAGCTCTGCGGACGGTTGTCTGCGTGGGCGCGGTGGCTGCGGCATGCTTGTCGGCACTGGCGGCGTTTGCGACGTTTGCGCTGGTGGCGCGTGCGGTTTGCGTGGCGGAACCTCGCATTGCCGAGCGACGCGTACTGCGTGCGCTGCCTTCGGTTGCCTTGCGGGAAGCAGCGTTTCGGGCGATGTTCGCACGCGTCTTGCGGGTTGGCTTCGCGGGCGCGCCTTGGTTGTTTTGCTGGCCGGCGGCCTGGCCGTTTTGGGTGCCTGACGCGGGGTCGGAGCTTGCTCGCCACGTGGAGGTGCGCGTGTTTTGCTTGGTATGTCGCTTGTTTTCCATGACGCCAATCCTATCAAATCGCAACGGTCGGTTGGCGCGGCGGACGATTCCCCCGTCAGGTTTCCAAAAGGCATGCGTAATGATAGGCTTTTTTATCGGCTTTTGATGTGGGCAAATTTTTTGCCATCGCTAATTATTCCGGCGCATTTATAATTGATTAGTATTTTTGTAAAAGACTGTTTACACAGTTGAAACACGGCTGGTTTGGCGCGGCGGATCTGAGGGGGTTGCGCGCACCGGCCGATATCTTTAGGACGGAGCAAGTCACATGATGGTTTCGACAAGGGGGCGTTATGCGCTTCGCCTGATGATCGACATCGCCAAGCAGGGTAGCGAGGGCACGCTGGTATCCATGCGCAAAGCGGCCGAGCGCCAGGGCCTTTCCGTGAAGTACCTGGAACAGCTTGGCGGCGCTCTTGTCCGTGCGGGCGTTTTGAAGAGCATCCGTGGGGTGAACGGCGGCTATTACCTGGCCCGTCCCGCAAACGAGATTTTCATGGGAGACGTGCTCCGCGCGACCGAGGGAAGCTGCATGCTGGTCCCCTGCCTTGACGACGAGGAGGAATGCAAGCGCTGCGAAGGGTGCGAGGCGGCGGCGTTTTGGCGCGGCATGAGCGATGCGTTGGCCAGCTATATGGACAATATG
>CAVBPP010000013.1:0-16735 GCA_963597295.1 Paratractidigestivibacter sp.
GAGCCTTGATGAGCATCGAGGGGTTCAGCGACGAGAGAGCGTCCTGGTAGACCATTGCGATCTCGCGGCCGCGCAGCTCGTTCATTTCCTTGTCGGAAAGGTCGAGCAGGTTCTTGCCGTCGTACAGGATTTCGCCGGAAATCTGGGCTTTCTTGTCGAGCAGGCCCATGATGGCCAGGCTGGTGATGGACTTGCCGCAGCCGGATTCGCCGACAAGGCCCATCGTCTGACGCGGGCGAACGACGAAGCTCACGTGGTCGACGACGTTCACATCGCCGTGGCGCGGGAACTTGATGCACAGGTCCTTCACTTCAAGGATGGGCGGCACGTCGGTGCGCGCCTCGAAGCGGTCGTGACGCGAAAGCTCGGCTTCCTTCAGTGCGGCCAAGCGCTTGTTCAGCATGTCGGCCTGGGCCTTGTAGGCGAGCGTCGGGTCGGTGATCAGGCGGTCGGCCTCGCGGTCAGCGTTCAGATCGTTCTCGTCGACCTTCACGTTGCTCTTCGGCGCGGCGATGGCGTCGGTGATGCCCTCGGAGAAGATGTTCAGGCACAGCACGGTGAGCATGATCATGATGCCGGGGAACAGCGCCTGCCACCAGCGGCCGGCAAGCACGCCGTTGCGAGCGTCAGCCAGAATGTTGCCCCAGGTGGGGGTAGGCTCGGGGATGCCAGCGGAGATGAACGACAGCGAAGCCTCGAACACGATGGCGTCGGCCACCAAAACGATAGTGAACACGAGCACCGGTGCGATGCAGTTGCGCACGACGTGCTTCCACAGAATCCAGGGAGCGCGGGCGCCGGAAACGATGACGGCTCGCACGTAGTCCTGGTTGTATTCGCTCATCACGTTCGCGCGGACGATGCGGGCGATCTGCGGGATGTACAGAAAGCCGATGGCGAAGATCAGCGACGGCACGGAGTTGCCGAACACCACGATGAAGGTGGCGGCAAGGGCGATGCCGGGGAACGACATGATGATGTCGAGGATGCGCATGATAACGTTGGAGATGCGCTGGCGCACGACGGCGGCGATGGCGCCGATGATCGAGCCGACCACGAGCGCGAAGCCGGTGGCGCCAAGGCCGATCACGAGCGAGTATTTCGCGCCGCACATCAGGCGCGATAGAACGTCGCGGCCCTTGTCGTCGGTGCCGAAGAGGTGTTCGCCGTTAGGTGCGGTGAACGAGGTGAAGATCTCGTAAGGGCTGTACGGCGCGATGAAATCGGCCAGCACGGCGATTGCGATGATCAGCACGAGGATGATAAGCGAGATGCGGGCGCCGGGAGTCATAGACTTCCAACGGCGGAAACGCACCTTGCCGGCGTTGTCCTCCATTTTCTTGGTGAGGTTGCCACGAAGTTGAACCATGCTCTACACCGTCCTGATTCGCGGATCGATAAGGATGTAGAGCATGTCGACGATCACGTTCACGATGATGAACGTGATGGCGACCACAAGCACGACACCTTGTACCAACATGACGTAGTTAGAAGTGACGCCGGACACGATGGCCATGCCCATGCCGGGTAGCGAGAAGATGACCTCCAGAACCACGGCGCCGCCGATCATGTAACCGAACTTCAGGCCCAAGACCGTGACGGGCGTGATCAGCGCGTTGCGAAGCACGTTGCGTGCCACGACGATGCCGTAGGGGATGCCGAAGCCGCGGGCGGTGCGCACGTAGTCTTTGTCGAGCTCCTCGACCATCGACGTGCGGATGATGCGGGTCATCTGGCCGGTGAGCGGCACAGCAAGGGCGATGCCGGGCATGGCCATGCGCGCGAGCCAGCCTGCTGGGTCTTCCGTGAGCGCAGGCAGCGCGCCCGAAGCGGGCAGCACGTGCAGCGTGGAGGAGAACAGCAGGATGAACAGAACGGCCAGCCAGAACGAAGGCGTGGCGATGCAGGCGATTGAGAATACGCGGATCACCTGATCAGGCCAACGATCGCGGTACAGGGCCGAGATGACGCCCAGAATGGCCGACGCGATGATGGCGATGATGAAGCCGAAGAAGCCGAGCTGCAGCGTGATGGGCAGCGCGGTTGCGATGCGGCCGGCGACCGATTGGTTGGCGGCGCCGAAAACGCCCAGGTCGCCCTGGAAGAAGCCAGCCATGTAGTCAACGTAGCGCACCACGAGCGGGTTGTTCAGGCCGTGTTCGATGCGGTAGGCCTCCAACTGTTCGGGCGCAGCGTTTTCGCCAAGGGCCGAATAGGCCGGGTCAATGGGCGATAACGACATCAGGAAGAAGACGAGAACCGTTACGCCGAAAATCATGATGGGCAGCCAGATTATGCGATTGCCCATCAATCGCAGCAGATTGTTCACTCGGCCCCTCCTTTCTTTGTCAGGCTCGTCTGAGCGCTTGATATACCGGTTTTATTCCTAAGCCCACCCCTTGTCGCAGGCTTGGCAAACCATCCTAGCATTATACCGGTTGCGGTGTTGCAAGGTCGTGACAACGCGGCAAATGGTCTACCGATAACGTTTCATTTTGCCGTTAGTTTTGAAGCTGCTTTTCGCAGACGTGCCACCAGTTGTTTCCGGTGCCGCGGGCATGCTCGCAGCCGACGCAGGGGCGCGTGCAGAATTCGCTGCTCGCCATGTTCGCCTTCAGCAGCGCGTCGCCTGCGTAGGGGGTGTCGGGCAGGCTTGGGTCGGCCGCGCGCATTCCCTTGATGAACAGGGCCGCCATCTGCTTCATGCCCGTGGCGGTGGGATGCGTGCCGTCGATGGCTTCGTAGTCGAAGCCGGGTGCGCACATACTTACTAGCTTGCAGTTGGGAACGGCAGCCGCTGCCTTGGCGATGGCTTGGTTGTATTCGTCGACGCAGATGCCGCGGAAATGGCGGGGGAAGGTGGGGTTCGCCGAACCCTTCACGCGCCCGGGCAAAAGGGTGGATACCCAGATGCGCGCTTCGGGCCACATCTCATGCATGGTCGAGAGCATGCGCGTGTACGACTCCTCGAAATTGGCGACGGTGCCTTCTGGCGCCATGCCAGCCACTTTGCCGTGGTCGGGGCAGGCGGCTGCGGCGGCGGGAGGTGCCGATGCCGTTGCGGCGCAAATTTGCGCGTAGCCCGAGCCCCAGCCATAGTCGTTGATGCCGATGTGCACCAGGATATCGTCGGGGGCGGCGTTTTCAGGTGCGATGCGCTCGATGCGCTCGCGCGAGGCTCCGACGGGGAAGTCGGTGCCCTCGACCACGCAGCCCGACCAAGCGGCGTTGCCCAGCAGCTGCCCGTTGAAGTGGTCGATGACCTGGCCCCACCAGGTGTCTTCCGGACGCTTCACCCCGGTGGCCTCAAGCTGCTCGCCGGCGTAGAAGACGTTCCAGCCCTCGGGCGTGATGCCCTCGAAGGTGCTGATGGAGTCTCCGTATACGGAAAATCTTCTCGTCATGCGCTTTCCCCCCCTTGCGCGGTTTCGTGTGCGGTGCGCTTTTGCCAGCAGGCCGGCTGGCGGCGGGCGACGAGGCGTTGGAGCCCGGTGATTCGGTCCGCGAGAGGGCCAATTGACCCGGCAGGCCGGATGTCCCTGCGGCTTAGCCGCCTCTGCGTTTCAGCTTATCGTTGACCCGTCTGCTGGCTAAAGCGCGCTTGCTGCAGAAAAGCCCATCTCGGTTGAGATGGGCTTTTCCTTAGATGCGTTTCAGAACGCGAGGCTTACTTCAGCTTGGCATCCTGGAAGTACAGGCCGGTCGTCGGGCTTGCCTCGAAGCCTTCGATCTTGTTGGCCCAGTAGCCGGTGAGGACCTGCTTGTGGAACAGCGGGTACAGCGGCACTTCCTCGGCGATGATGTCGAAGCACTTGTTGTAGGCTTCCTGACGAGCGGTCTTGTCCGTGGCCTTGCGGGCGGTCGCGAGGTACTCGTTGAATTCGGAGCACTTGCCGTCGCCGGCCTTCGCCCAGCAGGAACGACCCTGGCACCAGTCGGTGTTCTCGCCGTAGAACCAGGACAGATGCACGTCAACGTTCGTGCCGAAGCAGGAGACGTCGCCGGGGGCCAGGAACACGTCGTAGTCCAGGACGGAGTTATCTTCCTTCTTGGCCATGGACGGGTAGGGCGATGCGTTGGTCTCGATTTTGGCGTCGATGCCGACGGCCTTCAGATCCTGCTGAATCTGAGCGGACAGGTCCTTGATCCAGTTGTCGATGACCAGAAGCGTGCAGGACAGGTTGGACTGGCCGGCCTCGGCGAGCAGCGACTTGGCCTTGTCCGGGTTGTAGGTGTAAACCGTGGACGCCTTGTGGTAGGCGGAGTTGGACTCGGGCAGGTAGGACGTGCAGGTCTGGGCCTTGCCGCCGAGCTGGTTGCTGATCAGCTTGTCGTAGTCGATGGCGTAGAAGAAGGCCTGACGGACGCGCTTGTCGTTGAAGGGGGCCTTCTGGCAGTTGAACATCAAAAAGCCGATGCCGTAGGAGTCGACGCTGTCGACGGTGACGCCGGCGCCCGTGAGCTGGGTCTCGTTGGCGAACGGGATGTTCTCGCCGACGATGGCCGTGCCCTCCTGCAGGGCGGTCACGCGTGCGGTGTTGTCAACGCGGACGAGCCACTGCATGGCGTCGGCGGACGGGGTCTTCTTGCCGTTGTAGTTCTTGTTCTGCGTGAAGTTCAGCTCGCCGCCGTCCTCGCCGTTGCACTTGCTGGCGTCGAACGCCCAGGGGCCGGAGCCCAGCGGCGGGGTGGACATGGAGGCCTTCGCGTCGGTCAGGATGGCATCCTTCGGGAAGATGCGGCACAGGCTCAGGCGCTCTTTGAGCAGGCTGTCGGAGTCGAGCGAGGGGTAGGCCAGCGTGAAGGTGACCGTGGAGGAATCCTTGGCCTCGACGCTGGAGATGAAGGACAGCATGTCCTTGTAGGTGGCGTTGGCCATGTTGGCCTCGACGACTGCCTTGACGTCGGCGGTGGTCACCTCGGAGCCGTCGGAGTACTTGGCGCCGGAGCGCAGCTTGACGTCGTAGACGGTGTCGGAAACCTTCGTGGGCTCGCCATCGGCCAGGGCGGCCTCGGTCTTGCCGGTGAAGTAGTTCAGCTCATAAAGGCCCTCGCAGCAGTGCTGGATGGCGGGGAGCATCAGAGCGGAGCTGGCGCCAACGGGGTTGTAGTTGGCGTTCTTGTAGCCGCAGGCGGCGGTGATGGTGCCGCCGGTCTTGCTGGAGCTCGAGGAGCTGGAGCTTGAGGAGCTGGAAGAGCTCGTGGAAGACGAGCCGCAGCCGGTCATGGCAAGGCCAGCGGTGGCTGCTGCCACGGCGGAGCCGGCCAGGAAGGTGCGGCGAGAAAGAGAGCTGTTCTGATCCATACTTAATTCCCTCCATTCGGTTGTCGGGACCCTTGCAGCCCCGGCCTTTGGGTTTTTGCGACCCGCGGTTTTTCGTGGGCAGCAATCGCTGATTATTATCCGCGATTGCGGGGCGAAAAGAAACCTCTTGCAAACGCTTAACCTCTTTGTTACCGAGTGTTTACGCCCGCTAAATGCCCTGTACAAATATAAGTTGAGGCGCTATTTTCGACGCGCCGTGGCGAGCGGTCGATTTCCCGCCGCGAACGGTAAGCGGTTGCGGCGCCCGGGCAAGCGGAAGCGCGCGTTAGCACCTAAAACCGCTTGCCGAAGCCTGCGCGCCGCCTTCGCAATCGTTTCCATTTGGTTTAGAAACGGGCCGTCCAACCCTGCTAGTATTCCTTCTCGTAGCGCCAGACGTGCTTCCTATCCGCAAAGAATGCGGGAAAGCAGAGGAGAGGAAATGACGAGAGAATTCAAGTCAATGGACGGCAACACCGCCGCCGCGCATGTTTCGTATGCGTTCACCGAGGTGGCCGGCATCTACCCGATCACGCCGTCGAGCCCGATGGCCGACCTGGTCGACCAGTGGTCGGCAGCGGGTCGCAAGAACATCTTCGGCACGCGCGTGAAGGTGTGCGAGATGCAGTCCGAGGGCGGCGCCGCCGGCGCTGTGCACGGATCGCTTGCCGCCGGCGCCCTGACCACCACTTACACCGCAAGCCAGGGCTTGCTGCTGATGATCCCCAACATGTATAAGATCGCTGCCGAGCAGCTGCCGAGCGTGTTCCACGTGAGCGCCCGTACGGTTTCGACGCACGCGCTGAACATCTTCGGCGACCACTCCGACGTCATGGCCTGCCGCCAGACCGGTTTCGCGATGCTGGCCGAGGGCAACGTGCAGGAGGTCATGGACCTGTCCGCCGTCGCGCACCTGGCCGCTATCAAGGGCCATGTGCCGTTCCTGAACTTCTTCGACGGCTTCCGCACGTCGCATGAGGTGCAGAAGGTTGCCGTGTGGGATTACGCCGACCTGGCCGACATGTGCGACTTCGACGAGGTGAAGGCCTTCCGCGACCACGCCCTGAACCCCGAGCGCCCCGCCATGCGCGGCTCGCACGAGAACGGCGACACCTTCTTCCAGAACCGCGAGGCCTGCAACAGCGTCTACGATGCGCTGCCGGCCGTGGTCGAGGAATACATGGACAAGGTGAACGCGAAGCTGGGCACCGACTACAAGCCCTTCAATTACTATGGAGCGCCCGATGCCGACCGCGTGATCGTTGCCATGGGCTCTATCTGCGACGTTGCCGAGGAAGTCATCGATTACCTGAACGCCAACGGCGAGAAGGTGGGCCTGGTGAAGGTTCGCCTGTACCGCCCGTTCTGCACCGACAAGTTCTGCGCGGCCCTGCCCGAAACCTGCACCAAGCTGGCCGTGCTCGACCGCACCAAGGAGCCCGGTAGCCGCGACCCGCTGTACCTGGACGTGGTGAATGCCCTTATGGTGGAAGGCCGCACCGGCATCAAGGTGTCCGGCGGCCGCTATGGCCTGGGCAGCAAGGACACGCCGCCTTCGTCGGTGTTCGCCATTTACACCGAGCTTGCCAAGGAAAACCCGCGCGGCGAGTTCACCATCGGCATCGTGGACGACGTGACCGGGCTTTCGCTGCCTGAGCAGGATAATTGCCCGAATACCGCCGTGCCCGGCACCATTGAGTGCAAGTTCTGGGGCCTGGGCGGCGACGGCACCGTCGGCGCGAACAAGAACTCCGTCAAGATCATCGGCGACCACACCGACAAGTACGTGCAGGCCTACTTCCAGTACGACTCGAAGAAGACCGGCGGCACGACGGTGAGCCACCTGCGCTTCGGCGATCAGCCCATCCGCAGCTCGTACTACATCAACAAGGCTGACTTCGTGGCGTGCCACAACCCCAGCTACATCACGAAGAACTTCCCGATCGTCAACGACGTCAAGCCCGGCGGCACGTTCATGATCAACTGCCAGTGGTCGCTCGAGGAGCTTGAGCACCACCTGTCCGCCGAGGCCAAGCGCTATATCGCGGCCAACGACATTCAGCTGTACACCATCAACGCTATTGACCTGGCAGTTGAAATCGGCATGGGCAAGCGCACGAACACCATCCTGCAGTCCGCCTTCTTCGCGCTGGCGAACATCCTGCCTGCTGAGGAAGCCATTCAGTACATGAAGGACGCGGCGACGAAGTCCTACCTGAAGAAGGGCCAGGACATCGTTGACATGAACCATCGCGCCATCGACGCCGGCGCTTCCGCGTTCACGAAGATCGACGTGCCCGCTGCCTGGGCGAACGCCACCGATGACGCCGAGCCCGAGCAGCTTGAGGGCCGCCCCGAGCTGGTGAAGCAGGTGCGCGAGATCATGCAGCCCATCGGGCGCATGGCCGGCGACTCGCTGCCGGTTTCGGCCTTTGCTGAGCATGCTGACGGTCAATTCGAGCTGGGCGCTTCCGCATACGAGAAGCGCGGCGTTTCCGTCACCGTGGCCACCTGGGATGCTTCGAAGTGCTCGCAGTGCAACAGCTGCTCGTTCGTGTGCCCGCATGCCTGCATCCGTCCGTTCGGCCTGACCGACGCCGAGGTTGCAGCCGGCCCGGACGCCATGGAAGTGCTGGACATGAAGGGCAAGGTCAAGGACCTGAAGTACACCCTGGCCATAAGCCCGCTCGACTGCATGGGTTGCGGCGTGTGCGTGAAGGCCTGCCCGTCCGAGGCGCTTGCGATGACCGGCGTGGAAGGCGAGCTGGACCAGCAGGATGTGTTCGACTACTGCGTGAAGGAAGTTGCCGACAAGCCCCAGATCGAGGACTTCACCCTGCGCGGCAGCCAGTTCAAGCAGCCGCTGCTTGAGTTCTCCGGCTCGTGCGCCGGTTGCGCTCAGACCGCTTACGCGCGCCTGATCACGCAGCTGTACGGCGACCATATGTACATCTCCAACGCCACCGGCTGCTCGTCCATTTGGGGCGGCCCGGCCGGCACCTCGCCCTACACCGTCAACAAGCAAGGCCATGGCCCTGCGTGGTCGAACAGCCTGTTCGAGGACAACGCCGAGCACGGCATGGGCATGCTTTTGGGCTATGAGGCCGTGAACAACATGCTGGCAGCCAACGCTGAGAAGCTGATCGCCGCCGGCGCCGCTGCCGCTGAGGCGCAGGCGTGGCTTGACGCCCGCGAGGACAAGGAAGCCTCCCGCGGTGCGGCCGACGCGCTCATCGCCGCGCTGCCTGCCGTCGTTTCCGCAGGCGGGGAAGCTGGCGAGGCTGCTCAGCAGATTCTCGACCATAAGGAATACCTCGCCAAGAAGTCCATCTGGATCTTCGGCGGCGACGGCTGGGCTTACGACATCGGCTACGGTGGATTGGACCACGTGCTGGCATCCGGCGAAGACGTGAACGTGTTCGTCTTCGACACCGAGGTGTACTCCAACACCGGCGGCCAGGCTTCGAAGGCCTCCAACATCGGCCAGGTTGCGCAGTTCGCCGCGGCCGGCAAGGACGTCAAGAAGAAGTCGCTCGCCGAGATCGCCATGGCGTACGGCTACGTGTACGTGGCGCAGATTGCCATGGGTGCCAAGCCCGCGCAGACGCTGAAGGCCATCACCGAGGCCGAGGCGTATCACGGCCCGTCGCTGATCATCGCGTACAGCCCCTGCGAGATGCATTCCATCAAGGGCGGCATGGTCAACTGCCAAACCGAGATGAAGAAGGCCGTGGACTGCGGCTACTGGAACCTGTTCCGCTTCAACCCCGAGGGCGCGCCCGGCAAGAAGTTCGTGCTCGATAGCAAGGAACCGGCCGGCGGTTACCAGGAGTTCCTGATGAATGAGGCCCGCTACAGCCGCCTGACCCGCGAGTTCCCCGAACGCGCCGGCGAGCTGTTCGAGCGCAACGAGGCCGCGGCCATCGAGCGCTATGCGCACCTGACGCGCCTGAAGGCGATGTACGACGGCGAATAGGCTGTTTGACTAGCTAGTTGGTTTTTGATTGGTTCGCCTGGCCTGTTGGGCTGGGCGGATATGCGAGGCTCCCGCAAGGGGGCCTCGCTTTGCGTTTGGGAATGTGTGAGCGGGCGGTGGCTGGTTGGAGCCGTGGGGCGGCTTTCGTCGTTGATGTCGCCGTTTGCCGATTGCGTGGGCAATGGGCGTACTGGTCGATGAGCTCTCCGATAGCAGATTTGCGATAATCGGCAGCGTGGAAGGTTGCGGGAAGGGATGAAATCAAATGGTGGCGAATAAGAAAAAATTGCTAGTCGCGTTGGTTTTCGTCGCGATTGCGGCGGTTGTTGCGATTACGGTGGCCTTTCTGCTCGGCGTGTTCCCATCGGGCCAGGTGAGCTTGGATGACGCTGGTCAACTGCCGCTGTTTAGCGAGAACCCCGCCTCAGCTGAGACGAAGGCCATTCCAAAGGTGGAGAATGCTACGGTGACGGGCCCGACCGAGTTCGAGAGCGTTGATGACGAGCAACGTTACAAGAACGGCGAAGGGCATTACCCCGGCGAACTTAGGAGCAAGTACAGTTTCACGTTTGTGAAGCCGCCCGATCAGCCCAAATACATTGCAGGCGAGTTGATTGCCGAGTTCGATGTGGATGCATCGGATGACTACATTAAAAATACCGCAGCGATGATTGGCGCAAGTTCCATTTCGAGAACAACACGCTTGAAGAGCCTTGGGTATTGTTTGGTAACTTTTATATTCTCTGATGATACGGATGTTCCAAAACTTGCAGAAGAATTAAAGGGCTATCCAGGCGTAAATTCATTCGAGGCCAATTATCCCTTTGAGGGTCTTGATGACTTCTCTAGTGGTAACGACCCTTTGATGTCATCGCAGGCGTATCTGGCTTCAAGTGGTTTTCAAAACGCCTGGGAGGTTGTTACTTGCGAAAGGGAGGTTGCTGTTGCCGTAATCGACTCGGGGATAGATGCAGATCATGCTGATTTAGTCGCTAATGTTGACTTGCTGCCGTATCAAGATTTCACGATTGGCGGGACGGCGTCCTCTGTTGCGGCCGAAGATCCCTATGGACATGGAACCATCGTTTCCGGGATTCTTGGCGCCGTCTCGGGAAACGAAGTTGGAATTTCCGGGGCTTCTCATAATGCACGGGTGGTCCCGATAAGGGTTATCGACGCAAACAATCATGGCGATATCGATTATGTTGCAAGTGCTATAGACTATCTTCTTCTTTCGGGCAACGTACCCGACGTCATTAATATGAGCATTGGCTGCGAATATTGTCCTTCTAGCTTGCGGAAAGCCATCAATACGTGCGTTGATGGCTATAACATCGTATGCGTTGCTGCGGCGGGTAATGAGTCCAAATACGATTCGACTGGAAAAGCTGACTCATTTGTGTATCCGGCAGCATGCAGTAATGTGATTAGCGTTGCGTCGGTTGATTCTGCAAATAGAAGAGCAAGTACTTCCCGAGTGAATTCATCTGTAGATATTTGCGTACAAGGGGTTAAAACGTTTTCGACGACTAACCCATCGGCGAAATTAAGTGGTGGGGAGCTTTACGGGGATACGCTTATAACTAGTGATGGTAAAACACGCGATTTAAGTGGAACATCGTTTGCGGCTCCGCAGGTGGCGGCCGCAGCTGCGCTTCTTAAGGCCCAGAATCCGGATTGGAAGGTGTCGCAGATCGAGAAACGGCTTGAGGACACCGCAACGGATCTTGGCAAGTCCGGTCGCGATGATCTGTATGGATATGGATTGCTGAATGCTGCGAAGGCCGTTGGATATAACGGCCCCGGTGCATCTTCTTCGCCTTTCACCGGAACGAATGATGGCACGATGGCGATTACACAACAGCAGGCTGATGCCCATGCGTCGCTTCAGGCGACTGAGCAGAAGGACATTCCCGCTACGTTGGCCCGCCTGATGGCGGCCAACCCGGACATTTGTGCATGGGTGCGCGTCGAGGGTACAAACGTGAACCTGCCGATAGCGCGACGCGCTGATAATTACTACCTTGATCATGGGCCCGAGGATGATGAGAACCCACTCGGGTGCCCGTATCTTTCCAGCGCTTCTGGCGACTTTGATGATGCCGTGACGGTCGTGTACGGTCATTCGTTTACTTCGGATGTTGACTATGCGTTCAATCAGCTTCACCTATTCGAGGATTATGGCTTCTTCAGCAATCATGACTTCGTCGGTGTTTACCTTCCTGGTCGTAAGCTTGAATATGAGGTCATCGGGGCATATCTGTATACGTCGAGGTCGATCGAGTCGGTCGGTTGGGGTGACGGAGCTTCCCTTGATGAATATTTTGGCGAGCTAAACGATATGAGTTCTTCAACGTTTATCGGATACAAGAGGAGGATCGAGCTCGATTCGGACTCCGACTGCGTTTTGCAGCTGTCGACCTGTACTATTCCTGCGAACGAGAACCTGCGGTACGTGGTCACCTGCAGGTACGTTTGCGAGGAGCCGTTGGAATAGGGCTTTGACTGTGGAGGTGTGACTACTATTTATTGGGTACCGGCTTTTGCTTCGGTAGCTTGCGCCATCCTTGGCGGCGCGCACGATGCATTGGGTAGTTGGGCGGTGCGCGACACTGCCCGTTCGTAGCGTTTTACGATGTTTTTCGGTCCATCTAAAGGGACTGATGTTGCGGGGGCGGTGCGGTAGAATGTTCGCATGGATACTTTACTTGCATACGACATCGTCCTGCTGCCCACGATGCAGCAGGCAATCGCCTGGCGAAAGGAAGCCGCGCCGGCCTGCGCCGATGCGTCTTTCGGTTGCGAGGTGGCCACCTTCGCCGCTTGGACGGCCGATCTGTGGGGGCTGTACGGCGACGGTCGGACCCCGGTTTCGACGTTGATGCGCAGCTTGCTGTTCCGCTGCGATGACGTGGTGAAAGAGAATGACCGCGCCCGGCGGCGCGCCATCGCCGACGCGGGTGCCGCTTGCGTTCGCGAGGCGTCGGGGCTTGCGGCGTTCGAGGCCGCGGTCGCGCACGATTCCGGATCTCTTGCCTTCGAGGAAGGGCAGGTGCTCGAAGCGGTTCGCGCGTACTATAAGCGCCTTGAGCGTGCGGGGCTTGTTGAGCCTGGCCAGGCTTTGGCCGCGCTGCCGGCGGCGTTGCCGCGTAAGCCGTTGCGCGTGCTGATGACCGGCTGTCCGCCGCTTACCCCGCAGCAGCAGGCGTTCTTCGATGCTTGCGATTGGATGGAGCTTGACGAGCGGCCGGCTGCGGGTGGCGTTGGCCCTGTTCGCGCGCCCGACGGCGTTGACGTGCGCTTTGCGTTCCCGTCTGGGGCTTATGCGTGGCCTGCGATGCTGGCCGATATCGTGCGCGAGGAATTGGCGTGCGGGGCGGGCGAAGGCGCGCAGGGCGCAGCGGGCGCGGCTGTCGCCGCCGTTGCAGGCTGCGCTGGCGAAGTTGCGGGCGCAGCTGCCGTAAGGCATGCTCCCGGCAAGGGGCTTTCCGCGCGCGTTGTCGTTGCGGCGAAGGAACCCGTCAAGCTATACGATCAGCTTTCGGGCCCGCTTTCCCGCGAAGGGGTTATCGTTGCGCTGCGCGGACGCCGTGCTTTCGTTGATACCGATTTAGGCCAGGCGTTCTTCTCGCTTGCGCGGTTTTTCGGTTACGACCCTGTTCTGGGCGTTATCGATGCGGGCAAGGTGTTCGAATCGTCAGCGTACCCGGGCATATCCCAGAAGAATATCGAGTCTTGGAGCCGGTCGGACTTGGCTGACTTCATGTTGTCGCCGCTTTCGGGCATAAAGCGCAAGAAAGCATACGAATTCGATGCAAAGTTCCGCGCCGATCGTACGTTGACGCGTGATGCCGTTTGCGCAGAACTGCGTGGTGAAAGCCGTATGTTCGCCCTGGTTGAGCGCATATTTACCGATATGGGCGACCTTGAGGCGGCCGATGATCTTGTCGCGCGCGTTCGTCGTGGCGCGGGTGGCTTTTCCGATGCGTGGATGAGCGAGCAGATTGGCTGCGCGAATGCTGTGCGCGATGTTTTGCGGGCGGCTGGTAGTTTGGGACTTGGCCTGGATGTTTGCTTGCAGGAGCTTGAGCACGTTGTCGTCGATGTGGCGCGCACGGTTGCGCCGAAGGTGCATGGCGGGGCCGGTGCTTCAGGCGATGGCGATCGTGGTGCGTCGGAAGTCGCAGTAACTGCTGCCGACCCCACCCCCGACCTGCTGATTTGCGACCAGCTTGCTGCATCTGCGCTGCAGCCTGGGTCGTGTGCGGTCGCGATCGTGGCCGACCTGACGAGCGACGCTTACCCCGCGGCTGAGAAGGAAGATGCCACGCGAACACTGCTTGGCAAGCTGGGCATTCCGCGCGTCGACACGGCCCTTGCGCGTATGCGCCGGGCGTTCTTCGCGCTTGAGCATTTGCCGCAGCGGCGGTTGGTTCTGGAGCGCTGCCTGAACGACGCCGATGCCAACCCGCTGTACCCGAGCGTGGTGCTTGAGGAATTCGTTGACTGCTATCGCCCGGACCCGACCGATCTGGACGACATCGATAACCCCTATTCGCTTCCCGAACAGCAGCAAGAGGGGATGCGCACGCGCGGCGAGGAAGCGCTGTTCGCGAACCATTCGCTTGGGGCGCAGAAGCAGGAAATCGTCGCGAGCATTGAGCGCCCGCAGCTTGGGGCAATATCCGACGAGAACCGCAAGCTTGTCGTGTTGCCGCGCGTCATAAAGGGCCAGGTGATAGAGCAGCCGTGCTTGTCTCCTTCGCAGATTGAAAGCTATTTGGAGTGCCCGTACAAGTGGTTCGCCGACCGGCGCCTTCGCTTGGAGGATTTGGACGAGGGGTTCGGGCCGCTTGAGATGGGCGATTTCGCGCACAATGCGCTCTGCAGCTTCTATAATTTCAGGGAAGATGCGGGCCTTGCCAAGGTGACGCCGGACACGCTCGAGCAGGCGCGCGCGATCATGTCCGATGTGCTCACGCGCCATGCGGCGCTGCAGCCGAATCTGAGGGTTCGCGAGAATCGTTTGATTGCGACCCGTGAGCTTGAGAAGCGCCAGGTCAAAGAGCTGTGCGACAAGCTGATGAGCTACCTTGATTACGAGGTTGACCTGCTGCCCGACTTCCATCCAGAGCATCTGGAATATGCCGTGGCGGGCGAAGGCGTGGTTGATTACGCAGGTCAGAAGCTTATCGGCACGGCTGACCGCATCGATGTTGACGACGATGGCCGTTGCGTGGTCATTGACTATAAGGGTTCGCTTTCCAATTCCTATTCGCTCGACGCGCGCGAAGAGGGCTACTTGGGCAAGGTGCAGTCGCTCATATATGCGCAGGTGGTCCGCCGGACGCTTGGGTACAACCCGGTCGGCGCGATTTACGTGTGCTATGGACGGCGGAAGTTCGCGGCCGGCGCGTACGATGGTCATGTGCTTGGCGATGCGCAGGTGCCCGGTTCGAATCCGAAGAAGTGCTCGTGGCCGCTTGCGGCAGATGCCCCGGCTGATGCGGAGTTCACTGACTTGCTCGATGAAACCGAGGAAGCTATAGGCGCCGCGCTCGAGCGCATGCTGGCGGGCGATGTGTCGCCGCGCCCGGTGTGCGATGCGGCATGCAAGTGGTGCCCGGTTACCTCGTGTCGAGAAAGGAGGTGCTAGCATGGCGCTGACGAAGGGGCAACAGGCCTGCGTCGATACGCTCGGCGCGCCGTTGGCGGTGTCTGCGGGCGCCGGATCAGGCAAAACGTTCACGCTGACCAAGCGCATCGTCCATGCGCTGGAATGCGGCTACCTCACCGACATCGACGAGGTTCTGGCCATCACGTTCACCAACAAGGCGGCGGGGGAAATCAAATCCCGCGTGAAGAGCGCCCTGCGAGCGGCCGGCATGGCCGACCAGGCGCTGAAGGTTGACGACGCCTGGATTTCGACCATCCATGGGATGTGCTCGCGAATTTTGCGTGCGCATGCGCTTGAGCTGGGGATAGACCCGAAGTTCGAGATTGCCGACGGGGTGGAATCGGAGAGGCTGCTGGAAATTGCGCTGGAGTCGGTGATCGGCGGGAACGACGACATGGTCAACGGCCTTGAGGGCATCGACCCCGATCGCGTCGATGCGCTGTTTTCCGAATTCCGGGTGCGTTCGACGGGCATGCGCGGTACGTCGGTCGAGGGCATCGTCCATGACCTGGTGATTATCGCGCAGGATAGCCCCGAGGGCATGGATGCCGTGGTGCTTCCGCCCGAGGCTCCGGGGCCCGAGAAGCTGCTGGTGCAGCTATGCGACGCGGCGCGCGAGGCTTATGAGCTGGCCAGCGAGGTGAAAGCGGGCAAGACGCGCGATACGTTCCTTGCGTTGACCGAGCAGGCGATAGGGCTAGTTGATGACGTCCTCAGCCGTGGTGAGACCGTAACGTATCTTCAGGCTATTGAAATCATGAACGGTTTTCCCGTGCCGAATAAGGCGTTCGGCAAAAAAGATGCTTATGGGCAGATGGTGCCCGAGCTTGCCATGCGCTACGAAGGCGTCATGGCCGAGGCGTGCGCCGGGATGATTCGCCCTCACCTGCAGACGCTCGTGGATATTGCGGCGCTGGTTTCGGATCGTTTCTCGCTGCTGAAGCGCGAGGCCGGCGTGCTGGACAATTCCGATTTGCTGACGTTTACGGCGCGCGCGCTGCGCGAGCGCCCGGAAATAGCCGCTTGCTACGCCGACCGCTTCAAGCTGGTCATGATCGACGAATTCCAAGACACCGACCAGCTGCAGGTTGACATGATCATGAAACTTGCCGGCGCGGCGGGCGAGCGCCTATGCGTTGTCGGCGATGCGCAGCAGTCCATTTACCGCTTCCGCGGGGCGGACGTTTCGGTGTACCGCAAGCACTTGGCCGCCGTGCGCGCCGCGAACCCCGAGGGCCTTATCGAGCTGCCCGACAACTTCCGCAGCCATGCCGACGTTTTGCAGCTGTGCGACAGCATTTTCCCTGGTGGCGACTATGGTGAAGACTACATGTCGCTTCATGCCGGGCGCGACGAGGCTCGTGTGAAGCAGCCGTTTGCGGGCCCGGGTCCGCGCGTGCGCGTGCAGTTGACGACCGGTCGCAGGTCCACTCGTTATTACAAGGGCGTTCCCACCGATGATGTGGTTCGCGTTCAGGCTGCGCGCCTTGCCGCGCAGTTCGCCGCGTATAGGCGCGCAGGGCACAAGCCTGGCGACATGGTGGTGCTGCTCGGCGGGATGTCGAGGGCGGACGCGTACGCCGCCGCGATGCGAGAAGTTGGGCTGCCGTGCGTGGTGGCCGGCGGTTCCATCTTCAATCGCGCGCCCGAGGTGGCGCTCACGGTGCGCCTGGCGCAGGCGCTGGTGAACCCGAAGGGCTCGAAGGCGCTGTTCGAGGTGGTTTCCAGCGAGATGTTCGCGCTTTCCACCGATGATTTGATCCAGCTTTCGACCGGA
>CAVBPP010000014.1:0-5841 GCA_963597295.1 Paratractidigestivibacter sp.
GTGCACGAAGCGTTCCATTTGCTGGCCCGGCAGCGTCGCCTCCGTCGCCTCCGCCGCCACCGCTGCGGCCACGGCTGCCCAAGGCGCAGCCGCAACCGCCGCGTCCGCCGGCACCAAGAAGAAGCGCAAGGCGGCGCGCTAGCCATGGCACAGGTGAAACTGCTGTTAGGCACCGACGTGGTGCTGGACTGCCTGTGCAAGCAGGGCGAAGACTATCGTGAGAACCGCCTGATGATGATCGCGGGCCGCGTCGGCGAGTTCGACCTATGGATCACGGCGAACCAGATGGTCGAGCTGCTGAACATCCTGTCCGAAGGCGGCAACGAGCAGCTGGTCCCGCGCGCGCTCGAACAGCTGCGGGGGCTTCGCACCTTCGTGCAAATCCACGGGCTTGACGCTTCGCGCATCGACCGCGTGCTGGCAACTCAGTGGAAGAACCCGACTCTTTCGCTTCTGTATGAGGCCGCGATGGACCTGCGCGTCGACTTCATCGTCACGCGCGATACGCACGGCTTCGAAAGCAACCTGGTGAAAATTACCGATCCGGGCGGCGTGTTCGAATGGCTGGAGGTTGAGCGCGAGCTCGCCTACGACGACGAGGGCATCGAACCCGTCGAGTAGGCTGCGCAATTCGGGCAGACCCTCACTCGCATCGCCCGCCCGAGGCAGCGCACCTCTGTGCCCCGAATGCACCGTCATTCAATAAGGCCGATCCACCCGGGTCGGCCTTCCTTATATGCAGCGCTTCTGTTGACACCTTTTCGTCACCTTCTTGTCACTTGACACGCTTGAGTGCCAGACTACAATCTTCTTTAGCACTCACAAGCCGAGACTGCTAAACGCGCCCCGTCACCTGCGGGGCTTCTTGTTCGCCAGCGTTAGCTGCCGCCTCGCAAACTCCTGCGGCGGCTGCCTGGCGGCGAGGCATACGGCCCGCAAACGGCGTCGCGCGAAAGCTTTCCGGCAGCGCGAACAGACAAGAAGGAAGGAAGCGCCTATGCGCAAGTTCAAGACAGAGAGCAAAAAGCTGCTCGACCTGATGATCAACTCCATCTACACCAACCGCGAGATTTTCCTGCGCGAGCTTATTTCCAACGCGTCCGACGCCGTTGACAAGCTGTATTTCAAAAGCCTGACCGACAGCTCCATCGAGCTTTCGAAGGACCAGCTGGGCATCGACGTCGCCTTCGACAAAGAAGCCCGCACCATCACCGTGTCCGACAACGGCATCGGCATGAGCAAGGAAGACCTCGACCGCAACCTGGGCACCATCGCGCATTCCGATTCGATGGCCTTCAAGCAGGAAAACGCAGAGCAGCAGGGCGACGACGTGGACATCATCGGCCAGTTCGGCGTCGGCTTCTACAGCGCGTTCATGGTCGCCAAGAACGTGCGCGTGGTTTCGAAGGCCTACGGCAGCGACGAGGCCTGGGCCTGGGAATCCGACGGCGTGGAGGGTTACACCATCTCCGAGGCCGAGCGCGAGACCAGCGGCACCGACATCATCCTGTACGTGAAGGACAACTCCGAGGAAGAGAACTACGACCAGTTCCTGAGCGAGCACGGCCTGCGCGACCTGATCAAGCGCTACAGCAATTACGTGCGCTACCCCGTGCGCATGGAGGTGCAGAAGAGCCGCCAAAAGCCCAAGCCCGAGGACGCCGGCGACGACTACAAGCCCGAGTACGAGCAGTACGCCGAAGAGGAAACCATCAATTCGATGGTGCCCATCTGGAAGCGCAGCAAGTCCGACGTGACCGAGGACGAGTACAACGAGTTCTATCGCCAGACCTTCCACGATTATTCCAACCCGGCGGCCACGTTCAGCATCCATGCCGAGGGCGCGCTTTCCTACGACGCGCTGCTGTTCATCCCGGGGCGTGCGCCGTACGACCTGTACAGCAAGGACTACAAGCGCGGCCTGGAGCTGTACAGCTCGAATGTGCTGATCATGGACAAGTGCGAGGACCTGCTGCCCGAGCACTTCAACTTCGTGCACGGCGTCGTGGACAGCCAGGACCTGCAGCTGAACATCTCGCGCGAAACCCTGCAGCACAACAACCAGCTGCGCGCCATTGCCCGCAAGGTGGAGAAGAAGATCACCTCCGAGCTGAAGAAGATGCTCAAGAACGACCGCGAGGGCTACGAGAAGTTCTTCGAGAACTTCGGCCGCTGCCTGGAATACGGCATCTACACCAGCTACGGCATGCTGAAAGACGAGCTGGCCGAGCTGCTGCTGTTCTACAGCGCCAAGGAGCAGAAGCTGGTCACGCTCGATGAGTATCTGGAGGCCATGCCGTCCGACCAGAAGTCCATCTACTACGCTTCCGGCGACAGCGTCGACCGCTTGGCCAAGCTGCCCATCGTGAACGCCGTGCTGTCGAAGGGCTACGACGTGTTGCTGTGCGTGAAGGACGTCGACGAGTTCTGCATGCAGTCCATCCACTCGTACGGTCCCGAGGCTGACAAGGACGCCGAGGGCAAGGAAATCGAGGGCACCGGCCCCAAGGAGCTGAAGAACGTCGCGTCCGGCAACTTGGACTTCGCCTCCGAGGACGAGAAGAAGGAAGCCGAGTCCGTCGAGAAGGACAACGAGGACCTGCTCAAGGCCATGAAGGAGCAGCTCGGCGACGCGGTGACCAAGGTTGCCGTTTCCACGCGCCTGACCGACGCGCCGGCCGCCGTGACCACCGAGGGCCCCATTTCGCTTGAGATGGAACGCCTGATGTCGCAGATGCCCGAGGGCATGGGCGGCGATATGAAGTCGCAGCGCGTGCTGGAGCTGAACGCGAAGCACCCGGTGTTCGATAAGCTGAAGGCCGCGCAGGCCGCCGGCGACGCCGACAAGGTGAAGCTGTACACGGACATCCTGTACAACCAGGCGCTCATCGTCGAGGGAATGCCCATCGACGACCCGGTCGCCTACGCGAACGCGGTTACCCAGCTGATGGCATAAGGCTGCTTGCGCTGATCGCCGCTTGTGCGAACATGGCGCCCGCGAGGCCGTTTGGCCTTGCGGGCGTTTTTTGCGTTTGGGAGGGGAATGTCGCACTTCGCGCTCTCTGGTGCGGGTTGAGCTTTCGCTCAGCCCCACGAAGCATGGCAGTAGGTTAGCTCCTGATGTTAGATTTTCGTGGGTGCGAGCGAGAACTCGCGCATTGCTCGATCAGATTGCGCAGCAATCGTCACATATTTGAAGGCGTTTGAACTGCGCAAGCGCGTGGGGCGCTGCTGCTTTATAATATGCCGCATGAATCGCGTGCATGACATATATCAGGCTATCGAGCGGCCGCTTCTGAGCTTCGCGGCGGTGCTGCTCGGGTGCATTGTGTTCCTTATCGCGCTGTACGCGATCATCATCGTCGTTCGCTTGATTGCGGGGCTGTCGTGATGCGGCGCGCCCAACGCGCTGCGGGCGTTAGGTAGGCGCCGCCATGTGGCAAAGGTTCTCATGGTATGACGTGCGCGTCGTCGGGCATTACCTGGGCGTTCTGGTCTTGTTCTCGTCCGTCGCGCTTCTGTGCCCGCTTGTTGTGGCCATCGCTTTTCAGGAATGGATCCCCGCAAGCCATTATCTGCTTTCCATTGGCATCACCCTTATCGTTGGGTCGCTGCTGCGCCTGATGCGCGTGCAGCCCGGACGCTTGAACCGCCAGCAAGCCCTGGTGGTCACGGGCCTGGCCTGGATCGTCTTGGCGTTCATGGCCAGCATTCCGCTGTGGATGTCCGGCCACTTCGCCACCTACGTGGACGCGCTATTCGACGGCGTGTCGGGCGTCACCACCACGGGCGTCAGCATCATTTCCGACCTTGACCACCTTTCGTACGCGGACAACATGTGGCGCTTCACCATCCATGCCCTGGGCGGCTTGGGCTTGGTGGTTGTCGCGCTGTCGTTTGGCCTGTTCGGGAAGGGGTCGGGCGCCAGCATGTTCGTGTCCGAGGGTCGCAGCGAGCATGTGGTCCCCAACGTGGTGCAAACCGCGCAGTTCATCTCCAAACTGACCGCAGGGTTCGTGGCCGTGGCAACCGTGATGCTTTCCGTCATGTGCTTCTTCGACGGCATGGAAGCTCCGCGCGCGTTCCTGAACGGCCTGTGGCTCGCTATTTCCGGTTTCTGCACCGGCGGCTTCACCCCTATGTCCAACAGCGTGCTGTATTACCATTCCTACGCTATCGAATTCGTGTTGATGCTGCTCATGATCGTGGGCAGCGTTAATTTCGTGCTGCATGCGCGCCTGTGGAGGGGCCGTGTGGAGGAGTTCTTCAACGACTTCGAAATCCGCACGATGTTCATCTGGATCGCCGTCATGACGCTGGTGTTCGCGGCGTCCGTTTCGGCTTCGTCGGAATTTTCGAACCTGGCCACCATGATGCGCCGCGGCGTGTTCATGGTGCTGTCGGCGTTTTCGACCACGGGCTTTCAGAACATCACGACCAATCAGCTGAACACGGCCCTGACCTCGGGTGCATTCTTAGTGCTGGCGGCGCTTATGGCCGTCGGCGGCGGCGCGGGGTCTACCTCGGGCGGCATCAAGTTCAGCCGCATCGGCATCATTTTGAAGTCGATCGTGGCAACGGTGAAGGAAACCATCTCGCCCGATTCGGCGCGCGTGGTGGTGTCGTACAACCATGTGGGCAGGCGCATCCTAACGCCTGATGTGGTGAAAGAGGCCATGACTGTTTTCGTGCTGTACGTGGTTACCTACGGCATCGGAACGCTGGTGGGCATCGCGCACGGTTACGAGGCCACGCAGGCCATCTTCGATTCGGTGGCCATGGCGTCGAATGGCGGCATCACGTCCGGCGTGTGCACGCAGGGTATGCCGGTGACGTTGGAGCTGTTCTATATGCTAGAGATGTGGGCCGGCCGTCTGGAATTTCTGACGTTGATCGCGCTCGTTGTGAAGATCGTCGTGTCGCTCAACCCGCGGAAGCTGATGGGGAAGTGATGGCTATGGAGGCGAACATGCGCGCGGGCGCACGGTTTGGCGTGAGGTTGGGCGGGGCTGCGAGTGCGGCCTGGGCGGCTGCGCTTGCGCTTGCGGCGGCCGTTGCCATTGCTGCTGCGCTGGCTGCTGGGTTTGCTCATCCGACCTGGGCTTTTGCTGATGAAACTTCAACTACGGGTGAAAGCGGCAACACCGTTGACGTGTCGCAGCTGCCCGATAGCTCGTTTATCTACGACACGTCAATCGCGGATTTGAGCACCGCCGACACCTATTACGATCGCCAGACCGTGCAGATCACCGGCGAGGTTATCGGCGACAAGATTTTGGTGGACAACGACGATCGCCATTGCTGGATCACGCTTTCGGCGTCCGGTTCGCCGACCGAGCGCAAGCTCACGTCAAGCGCGTCTTCGTCGAGCGCTTCGTCGGCCGCGGCCAGCGCGACCGGCACCACGGCTGGCAGCACCGTTTCCTCCACGTCGAAGTCGGGAACGCTGGCGACGGCGACGGTGTACATGACCAAGGAAGCCGCCGAGAAAATTGACCTGTTCGGTAAGTATGGGCAGAAGGGCACCACCTTGCAGGTGCGCGGAACGTTCCATCTTGCCTGTTCGGAGCATTCTGGCGTGTCGGATATCCATGCGACGGTGGTGACGGTGACGCAGAAGGGCAAGGCGACGGCCGATACGTTCGACCCCGCGATGTTCGTGCCGGGCATCATAGCCGTAGCGATTGGTTTGGCGCTGATGCTCCTGTTCAGGTACCTACAGGAACGCCAGCGATAAGGGAGCTTGCGGAAGAAGGGGCCAGTCCCCCTCCGCAGGCGAGGGCGAAGGCTCGCACGCCGCGAGGGCGTTGGTGGAAGAGGTCCCCCCCCCTCTTCCGTAGG
>CAVBPP010000015.1:0-7912 GCA_963597295.1 Paratractidigestivibacter sp.
GCCTGGAACTGTACACCGGGCATTTCGATTCGCGGCTTGCGCGGGAATGCGCGGCGGCGCAGCGTTCGTGGTCGTTCGGGCTCGCGTCGCGCGAGGAAGCGTTGAAGGCGTTGGCGACTTCGTACGATTCTCCGCTGTTTTCGCGGACGGTTTCCTCGGTCGTGCGGTCGCTTCGATTCGGCACGGCGCTCGGTGAATGCCTGGAGCAGGCCGCCGCCGAGGCTCGCGCCGAGCGGCGGGCGCGTGTGGAGGAGCGGGTGGCGAAGGCTCCGGTGAAGATGATGGTGCCGACGGGCACGTTGATATTGCCGGCCATGCTGATTTTGGTGTTGGGGCCGGTGCTGTTGGAATTAATGGGAGGTATTTAAAGATGTTCGAAAGCGCTATGAATTCGTATCGATCCGTTTTGGCTGGTCTGACCTGCAAGTTTGCCAGGCTTCGTCAACGCGAGGATGGGCAGGGAACAACCGAGTACGCCATTTTGGTGGGCGTGTTGGTGGTGATAGCGATCCTTGCCATAACGGTTTTCCGTCCGAAGCTTCAGGAGCTGTGGGATGCCATCGCGAACGGCATCAACAGCCTGTAGGGCCGCAGGCGCGGTGGTCGGGCTGCGGATGTGGGCTCGCTTGGTTTGCGTTGTGGTCAGCTTGCGCGGTGCCGGGGTGGGCGCGGCTCGCGATGTGCGATGGGCGCCGAGGGCGTGGTTGCGCCGGTGGCTGGCGGGCTGCTGCGTCGTGCGCGCCCGCGGTGGCGAGTCGGGCCAGTCGACGGTGGAGTTCGCCGTGGTGACGGTGGGGTTTCTGGCGCTGGCTTTGGGCGTCGGCGCGTTGTGGCGCGGCGTATCGGGCGGCATGTTCGTCGAGCATGCGGTCAGCTCGGCCTCGCATCACATCGGCAGCGTCGCCCCGCAGGCGGCGGCCGACATGCTTCTGTATTGAGTTCGTCCCAGGTTGCGAAAGGAGGTGGCAGCGTGGTTTCGCTGCGAGGGTGTGAAGATGCCGGTCAGGCGACCGTCGAGGCAGCTTTCCTGATTCCGGTCGTGTTTTGCGTGCTGCTGATGCTTATTCAGCCGGGCATCGTTCTGTACGATCGCGTGGTCATGAAGGCCGCGGCGAGCGACGCTTGCCGCCTGCTGGCGACGAAAACCGACGCGGCGGGCGACATGTCGGGTGCGGTGGATGCGTTCGTGCGGCACAGGCTCGGCGCCGTGCCGCCCGTCGATTGCTTTCACGTGCACGGCGGGGAATGCTCCTGGGATATTCAAGTTGAGGGCGATGAGCGCTCGGAGACGGTGCGCGTGTCGATAACGAACCGCATAAAGCCATTGCCGCTGTTCGATGCAGGTGGGACCTTACTCGGAATCACCGGGGGTGACGGTACGCTGGCTGTGAAGGTGGAGTCGTCGCGCCGCACGCAGCCCGAATGGGTTTCCGGCACGGACGCTGGTTTGAACCCGCAGGGTTGGATCGGGGCGTGGTCGTGATGAGACGTTTTGTTCGCAGCTTGCTGAACTGGGGTTTTGACTGCTGTCGTACGACTGGCTCGCAGCGGCTTCGGCTCGGCGCCGAACGCCTGGCTGGCCGTTTCGTCTTCCGTGACGAGGAGGGTATGACGACGATGAGCGTGGTGCTGTCGCTTCTGCTGACGCTATCGCTCATCTTCTCAACGGCGCAGGTGTACCACGTGAATTCCATCTCCTCGCGTGTGCAATCGGTGGCCGATGCGGCTGCGCTCGCCGCCGAAAACGTGGTGGCGGAGTTCATGATCGTGGTGCGCCTATGCGACGCCGTGGTGCTGTCGCTGAACCTGACCAGCGCCGCTGCCTGCGGCCTTGGCGTGGTGGCCCTGTGCGTGCCCGGCGGGCAGTCGGTGGGCGGCAAGTTGCTCGAGTCGTCCCATCGTGTGGCGAAGGCGCGCAACGAGTTTTCAATCCGGGCGACGTCGGGTTTGAACAAGGTGCAGAAGGCGTTGCCGTTTCTATGTGCGGTTCAGGCCGCGAGCACGGCGGCGGCCAATGGCAAGGACTCGCCTTACGTAGCGCTCGCCATTTTGGTGCCGGAAGAGGTTGCGGATATCGAAAGCCCCGCAGATGACGGCTCGCTCGATGAGGCGCTTGACACCGCCGAGAGCAATGCATCGGAAATTCGCGAGCAGGCGCGACAGGCTGAGGAGGCCGCGCAGGATGCTCAGCGCGCGAAACAAGAGGCGTTCGAGCACGATTGCGGCGCCAACCCTGGCTATTGCATGGCTGAGCGGGCGAACACGCTCGCGGGCATGTCCGGGTCGGAAAATCCGATCTATTCAAGTGCAGACACTTGGTCGTTTTCCGTGGCCCTTGCGCGAGCGAAGGCCTATTACCCCAGGCGGCTGGCTGCGGAGGAGCCCACCGGCACTTCTGTTGAGGACCAGGCGGATTCGATTTTGCGCAAGCGTTTTTACCGGTATGCATGCGAGCAGATCAACTTGGGCTACGTGCATGAGTCGGCCGACAGCTTCGAGGCATATTTTCCGGTTTTGCCGAAGAATACCGCCGAGATGTTGGAGACGCCGCTTGCAACAGAGCGGATCTACCCGTACACCGACGACGGGTCGGGCGGGATGAAGCTGCATGCGTGGACGGGCTGCCCGGAGGCAGCGTCGGTGCAGGGTTATGCGTGCATTAAGGATTTCCCCGAGAACGACTATACGCCCTGCAAGGAGTGTCAGTTCTCGCGATCGAGCATGGGTAAGGTGGCTGCGGCTTCGACGTCCATCGACAATGGGTTCGAGCACCATTACGGCTACGTAGCCCGCGCCGCCGAGGACTATTCCAAGGCGCTTGAGCGTGCCCGTCCGGCGAAAGCCGAGGTGAAACGCCGCGCGTCAAGCGTTTTCGATGCCGTGGGGAAGGCGCTCTCCCAAGCCGCGAGGATGCGCATTTCGGCCAGGCCGCCGGGAAGCGACGGCGTGGTGGCGCTGTGCGCGAATACGGGCCAGGATGCCCCTGCTAAGGGGTTTGAAAGCGCATTCGTGCAGGCCAGCGGCAACCTTGGCGCCCGTGTGGCGGTGTCGTCGGCAACTCTGGTGGCCGATCCGTCCGGCGAAGGCGAGAACGTGATCAGTTCGCTTACCGACGGGCTGGCGGACCAAGGTGCGGCCGTGGGCGCTGTGGGAGTGGTGCTTGACCTGTGGTCGGGGATGCTCAAGGCGTACGCCGGCGGGCAGAACGCGATCGAGGGAGCCATTCGCGATGGCATCGGGGCGCTGCCGCTTGTCGGGCCGAGCGGGCTTGGCAATTGGGCGGCCGATGCGTTTTCGTCTGTGGTGCGTAGGGCGGGGCTTGAGCCGGCGAACCTGGATGCGCTTCGTCCGGTGGTGGTGAACACCGCTCACGTTGCGGGCGCGGCTCGCGACAGTGCGGTTTGCGCGCGGCTTCTGGAACTGAAACGCGTTGCGGTGGAGAATCCGCTCGCGTCGAACGATCCGTTCTCGGCGATTGTTTCCGCAGCTGGCAGGCGCGGGTCACAGGCTATCGAATCATCCGACGGCAAGATAGAGGTCGCGAGGTTCGATTTGGGCGAAAGCGGCGGGTCGATCCCCGTGACCATCACGCTTCCGCAGGCCGCCAAAGATGCGGCGGCTGATGCGGTCGGAAGTGTGGCCGATGCGCTGATAGGCATCCATTCGAGTTTGACGGGTGCGGTGCCATGGGATTGATCGGGTTCAGGTCCGCGCGCGCCGCTGCTTGCGATGGGCGCCGGGCGTCTGGCCAGATGACCGTTGAGTTCGCGGTGGCGCTGCCGGTGCTGATCGTCGTTGCCGTCATTGCGGTCAACGCGCTTTCGTTCTTCGGCACCTGCGCGGCGTTTGACGAAGATTTCCGCGACTTGGTGCGCGTGCATGCGACGTCGCCCGCCTATGGGCAGGACGTCGGGCAGAGCTGCGCGGCGGTGGAAGACGGCCTGGCGCAGACGTTGCAGACGCAAAGCAATGTGTCGGCGCATGTGGCTGTGCGATCGGCGGCGGGCGGTCACATGACGTTCACCGGAACGGTTGAGTATGCTCCAACCTTGTTCGGGTTGGGGCTGAAGGATTCTGTTTTCGGCGTATCGCTGCCGAAGCTGATGCATGAGGAGGAGTTCACGGTGGATTGCTATAAGCCAGGGGTGTTGCTGTGAGGGCGCGCGGTACGGGGGCTCGCGGGCGTTGCATTCGCCCTGCGCCGAGCGGTCCCAGGGCGCCATGCGCGGCTCGGCGGCGGCTTGCGATCGGCGTCGCCGTGGTTGTGGCGTTGTTCGGCCTGATAGGGGCAAGCAAGGTTGCCGGCGGTCTGATTGCGCCGGTGTCGCAGCAGCTTGCTGCCGTGACTTCCCCGACGGTTGGCTATGAGGCGGTGATTGCCGGTGAGTCCGACCGCTATGAGACGGCGGCGGCTGAGCGAAGCGATGCGTTCGCCGCCGAGCTGGTCTCGCTTTCGGGGCGGGAATGCGCCCGCTTGGACGAGGATTCTCGCATTGCCGGATGGTCCTATGAGGGAAAGGTGGCTGACGCGCAGGAGCGTCTTCGCGACGAGCTTTCGACGAAGGGTTGGAAGGCCGTCGACTCTGGCCGCGAAGGGTGCGAGTCGTTTACGAAGGCGGATGGCGAATACCGTTGGGCATTCGCCTCCTTTGCCCAGGTGGGGAATTCTGTAAGCGTTGTGTTGCGGTTCGCTTGAGAAAGGGATGAAGGATGGATGGGGAACGCGAGGCGGCGATTGCGCCGATTGCGCTGGCGGGCAGGTTCCGCTCCCGCGTAAGGGGGCTTTTGGGAACCCGCCCGAACGAAGAGGTGCTGCTGCTCATGCCCTGTAACGACGTGCATACGGTGGGCATGGTCGATCCGATAGATATCGCCTTTGTGGGTGAGGACGGCCTGGTTATCGAGTCGTATAGGGATGTAGGGCCGCGCAGACGCTTAAGATGCGCCCGCGCGGTTGGGGTATTGGAAAGGTTTTCAACATGCGAGGGCCCGTGGTTCGCGGCAGGCGAGCGGGTGGGCATCGCGTGCAGTGGAGGTGGATACAAATGAAGGAATGTCCTGTTTGCAAGGCCGGTTCGTTCGATGATGCCGAGGTGTGCTACGGCTGCCTGCATCGTTTCGAGCCCGGTGAGGGAGTCGTTGCCGCCATAGCTGGTGGGCCGACAGGCGACGGGCCTGGGCTTGCGGCGGCTCGGGCGGTGCGGTCGACGCGGCCGGCGCAGGTGACGCAGGCGACTCGGCAGGGTGCGCAGGAGGGCGCGGGGCAAGGGCGTCCGGCGCTGCCGGCAAGCCCTCGTGACTCGCAGCAGCCCGCGGTACATCCGCCCATGGCGGCTTCGCATGATGCGCAATCGCAATCGCAATCAACGGCGTCCCAGGTCATGGAGGTGCCGGCCCTGGCGGTGGCGAAGCCGTATGCGGCGCAACGTGTCGCGTCCGGCCATCGTGTCGAGTTGGGCTCCGCCGAAGGCTCGACTGCTCAGACGGTTTCCGTGCCGGCAAAAGGGGCCGACATCGTCGTGCGGATAGAGCTTTTCGATGCCCGAGCGGCCGAGAGCACAGGTTCCGCGCGCGTCGATGCGGCCTTGCAGGCTCGTGCGTGCTCGCGCCTTCGTCGAGGCGGCACTCCCGGGGCGCGCCTTGAAGTGAAATATCCGTCCGAGTCCGAACGCGAGGCGGCGGCGGGCGCTCGCGCTGATGCGGCGTTGCGCGATTCGAGGTCGCGCCATGGTCGCCCGGTGGCGCCCCGCCATGCCCAAGCGGTTGCGCGCGAGGCATGCGCGGTGGGGGCATGAGCGGCTATTACGCCTGCTTGTTAGCGTTGTTTGCGATTGCGGGGGCGCTTTGCGGGGCGTTTGCGGTGCCGAAGCTTGCCGATGCGGCCCTAAAGCGGGCATATAGGAGGAATCTTGCCTGGTGGAAAAGCTCATTTGCCGACTTCGTCGCATATCGCGAAAAGCATCCGGACGAGCTTCCGCTGCCAAGCGATAAGGGTGCGGACGGGGCTTGCGGCATTTGGCTGGCCGACGCGTTGTCGCTTGCGCATCAGGGTTCCCTCGCGCGAGAGCGGGCGGCCCAGCTGGCCGAAGCGGGGTTGAAGGTAGATCCGGCCGCCGCGCAGCGAACGGAAAGCGAGCAGGCGAAACGTTGTTCGTTCAAGGCGACTGCGCTGCAACGGGTCCTGCTCGGGCTGGCTTGCGCCGCGGCGTTTGCCATGCTGCCGGGGTTGGGCGTGAGCCATGCGCTCGAAGCGCTCGTGGCGTGTTGCGTGTTGGCGATGCTCGTGGCGGTCGCATGCGACCTGCGCGCGCGGATGATTCCGATCGAGTGCTGCTTGGCCATCGCCATTGCCGGCGGCACGTTCCAGCTGCTGCATGGCGGCTTGCGGACATTCTGCGTCGGTATGGGGGCTGTGGTCGTCGTCATTATCGTGTGCTGGGTTGCGAAGCGCGTTCTGAAAGCGCGCGGCCGAGCGGTCGGAGGCGGCGATATCCGTTGCATGGCGGCGTTGGCGCTTGCGACGGGTCCCGGCGCCCTGGCAGGCGCGATGGCGTGCTACTTGGCCGCTGCGGCTTTCTCGATCGCGGGGTTGGCGATGCGCAAGTTGCGCTTCGAAGACGGTTTGCCCATGGCGCCGTTTCTGGCGTTGTGGCTGGTATTCGGAGGGATGGTGGTCGTATGAGGGCAAGGGCGCGGGACAGCCCGGCCGGATGTCCGCGTTTGCTAAAGCGATATCGCGAAGGACGCGCTATCGGGAAAGAGAAATCTAGAGAAAGGGAAGAACATGGAAATGGCAGCTATGGAAGGTGCGCTGAAGAAGGCCTATGCGCAGGCGGTATGCGGGGAAGAGGAAGGCGGATCGGAGATCGTGCAGGTGGTCATCGTGCTCGGCTTCGCCGTTGGCTTGGGCGCAGCGCTGATGCTGTTGCAGGGGCAGATCAACGACGCGATCAAGAACGCCGGCACTTCGATCACGAAGATGTTCACGTCGGTGACGAGCACCGGCGTCAAGTAGCTGCGAGAAGGCTGGCCGCGCTGCCCGTTGACGGGCGGCCGGCGGCCGCTGGCGGGGCGACGGCCGTTCAGACGACGGCGCGCATGTGGGCATCGCGTTCGCCGACGGTGCGGTTGCGCGTGGCGCGCCCGAAGCCGCTGCTCGTAGGCTGCGAGGCGGGAAGCAGCGCCGTGACGTTTGTCATGGTGCTGCCCCTGCTGTGCATTTTCCTTTGCGCGGCGCTCGACTTCGGGCGGGTGGTCTCGTGCCAGATGATGCTATCCGACGCGGCGCACGCGGCGGCCGATTGGGGCGGCGAGAAGATTTCCGCCGGCACCACGTTGCCGCTCGCCAACGCCGCGGCCCGCGAAGCGGCGCTCAAGGCCGCTCCGGCGCTTGCGGGCGACGGCTTCGACGTCGAGGTGTCGTGCAGCAGGCCGTCGGAGGTCGGGTTCACACGGCGTGTCTATTCGCCCGAAAACGGGACATTTTCGGCGACGAAGGTGCAGCTGGGAAGTCGTGAGGTTGAGGCGCGAGCCACGTTTAAGGGCACGTATCTGACCATGGTCGGATACGCCGTCGCGGCCGCAAGTGGCGCGGCGGACGGTTCGTTCTCGCTGGAGGCAACCGCCCGGCGCAGCGCTTACGAGCCGGAAGGGGGCGGCGATGGGTAGGGATGAGACGGGCAGCGAAATCGTGCAGTTCGTCTGCGTGTTGCCGCTGTTTTTGGCCGTCGTGTTCGGAATCGTGCAGGTGACGTCCGCGATGTTCAGCGTCCAGGCTTTGTCGTCCGAACTTGAGCAGGCGAGCATTCGCATCGACACGGCGGGCCTTGCGGCGGCGTCGGATAAGGAGCGTTTCGTGAAAGACCAGATCATAGGCGAGGTAACTCAGCTTCGACCGGACGCCCTCGAGGTG
>CAVBPP010000016.1:0-9562 GCA_963597295.1 Paratractidigestivibacter sp.
GCGATACGCCTTCGGGTGACCAAACCGACAGCACAACCCCTTCCGGTGACGATGCGAACAATGCTGGCGGCGGCACGTCGACTGACGGCGGCGGCAATAGCACTGATAGCGATTACGTTGTCGAAAACTACAGCGGAGCAAGCACGTATGCGATCGGAAGCAGCGGCGCCGCGAGCAAGCGCGGTTCTCTTCAGGCGATTTCGCAAAAGGTCGGCGCCTTTTCGGCTGCGGGCAAAAGCGACGGTTCCGCAGACAGCGACAGCACCGGCGGCTCCGGCGGTACCGTGAAATCTACCGCTGGGACGTTCTCGTCCGAAGACGAGGATGATGGCGAGGGCGCCATAAATAGCAAGTCTGGCCTTGCCGGCACCAATGGTTCAAGCGGCTCGAGCGAAGAAGGCGCGCCCTTAACCACCAGCGTTCCGTTCCTCGCGACGCTTGGCGTTCTGTGCGCTGCAGCGGCCCCGGTTTTGCGTAGGTGCAAATAGCATGCGGTCTGCCAAGGCAGTCTCGACGCGTCTTCTGCGGGCGCTTATGGCCGTTGCGCTGGTGTGCCTTTGCGCAGCGCTCATGTGCTCGTGCCGTCCGACCGATTTCTTCACCGAAATCATCATTTCGCCGTTCGCCGATCAGGTTGACGAAGCTAATCCGGTACGCACGGTGGTTAACTCGCCGAAGGCGGAGCAGACCAGCGATCAGCTCGCAGCGCTTGACTGGACGGATGAGGCGAAGCAATCCAGCGAGGTGCAGAACATCGTCACGTACTCCAGCAGGCCTACCACCAATATGGAAGCGTATCGGTCGCTGTACGGTTTAAACCCGCGTTTTGTCGGGGTTGAATCGTCTGAGCTGGTGCGACTCGACTATACGCAAAGCTCTACCGTTGAAAACGAGAAGGCGGAACAGCCTCAGCAAACCGATTATTCTGCAGACCGGTCAAGCCAGCTTGAGGGCGGCGCCGCGCGTGCCGAAGGCGAGCAGGCGGCCGAACAGGCGGCAGGCACCGGAAACGGAGAGGCCGACAACGGCTCCGACGCGGGCAAGGGAGGCACCGATGGCGCTTCCGGCGGCTACAACGGTGAGAGCAAAATCTACAACCCGAAAGACCCGTTCACGGAGCCTCCCAAAGCGGACAAAATCGCTGCGGTCGGCCAAGCCGCCGTCATGGTGGAGGCGCTCGGCGGATCAGGCACCCTGTGCGCCATCGACCGGAACACCTACGCCGGCGTTTCTATGACCGAATCGTTCGCCGAGGTATTCGGAAGCGAATTGCCCGACGGTTTCGCCGAAAGCGCCGTTCTTTGGGATAGCGACGGCACCGATCCGGAGGACCTTACGGTTGAAAACGCGAAGCGCTTAGCTGAGGCGTGCGGTCAGAACGGCGTCATTCTCTTCGACCAGAACGAAGGCCAACCCGAAGACCAGTATGCGCCGGAGTCTCGTCAAGTGCTCGACGAAGCCGGCATCACGTTCGTGCCCGTCGATTTAACTTCTGTGCAGGGCATCTTGGATGCCGCAAGTCTTATCGGGCAGATCCTTCCCACAAGCACGGGCGCGGCAGATATGGCCGACGCTTATTGGAGCACCGTGAGCGCTACTGTGTCTGCTGCGGCAAATTCGCATGGCGGATACCTTGCGGCGGAAAACGACACTCAAAGCCAATTCGGTCGCCTATCCGATTACAACGGCGCGAACTGCCCGGTGAATACCTACCAGAACAACCACATCAAGGTTGCGTTCGGCACCAGTTACGTCAGCGGCATCGGCTACGAGAACGGCACCTACCAGCTTGATTCCGATCGCGGCCTGCTGTTCACCACCAGCAAGACTTCTTCGCCGCTTTCGTTCTGGGCCCAGGCGGCAGGCGTGTGGAATCGCGCCGCCGACGTTGGCAACGTCTCCTTAAACGGGAGGAAAACCGCGACGGCGATGCTGTACGGCATCCGCAGCGGCGCGGATTACAACAGCGCTTATTTCTATGGCGTGTCGTCCGACCTGGTCAACTGCGTGGGTATCGTATCGCTTTCGGCAAATGACGATGGCGGCCAAGTCGGAACCTTCGCCGGCAATGGCCTCGGCTCGAAATATTTCCCGTACCTTATCGTGACGAAGTCGGGTTCGAGCTCTGCCGAGAAAGTTAAGGAAGCGGTCGTCGCGCAGATGAACTCATCGACGACGTTGAACCCCTATTCGATTCTTCCGATGGGCGATCAAGCGCCCACCAAATCCTACGATGGCAACGTCTCGGAATCTTGGATCGGGTCGACGACCGACGTGTCGCGCGGTAGCGTGTTTCTTGACAACCCTTGCGTCAGCGTTTCCGATACCGTGCGCGCCAACCCCGAGGGCCTGCTCGGCAGCTGGACGGGGGGTTCGATGGAATGCGTGCTCGAGTCGCTGTGGCTTGCGCGAATCTATTCCGATTCGCCCGCGAACAGCGAGTATGAGGCCATTGATAATTACAGCGAATCTCAGCTTTCGGAGGCTGTTACCTCGTTCTACATGACCTTCTACCGCATGACCGCCGACGAGGCCCAGGCGGCTTATGACAAGGTCGTCACCGATAAGGGGTTGTAGGGCCATGGCAAAACGAGACAACCATAACAACGAACAACGTAGCGACCGCGAAAATCGTTTGGCTGCGCCTCGGCGCACCATGAAGATGCCTAAGATTGCCGAGCGGAAGCGCGATGCCTCGGCGGGTGGCAAGAAGCTGCGCCCGTCCCGCGAGTCGCGCGATGCGCGCCGTGAGCGTGAGCGCCGTGCGGTCGACCGCATCACCATTCAGTCCGGCGGCAACGTTTTCGCAGATGACGCTCAGGCTCGCAATGGCATGCGCCCGGAGTCGCGCCGCGTGCTGGTGCTCGCTGTAGTGTTCGCCATCGTGTTCGTGACGGCGTGCATCATGCCCACCTACGCGTTTAACTACGCGCTGACCGAGTACCCGCTGTCAGCGTTTTTGGCCGATGTCAGCAATAACCTTGCGGCATTCACCTCCATGTTCGCCGGGAACACGTCGTTCGAAACCCGCTTCATGGCCGTGCTCGTGTGCGCGGTCGGCGGCGCGGCGCTCGGGCTTTGCGGCTCGACGTTCCAGGGCGCGTTCAACAATCCGCTTGCTGCGCCTAAGACGCTTGGCGTCATGAGCGGAGGTGCGCTCGGTGCGTTGGTGTACGTGCTGTGGCTCAAGCAGTACACGCCGCTTATGCCCATGGAAAACGGCTCGGTGAAAGCGTCGGAAATTTCGGCATGGATCAGCTCGCTCGACCCGTTTTCCTGGTTCTACTTCAATTACGGGCGCTGCCTGTGCTCCATCGTGGGTTGCTTCGTCATCGTGGGCATCGTCATGGCACTCACGACGTTTCTGGGGCGCGGCAAGCTGTCGAACATCATCGTTATTATTTTCGGTCAGGTTTTCTCGGTCGGCGTGACGGCCGTCATCCAGTTCGCTCGCTACTATTTCACCGTCGGAGGCGATTCGGAAACGGCCACTGAGCTGGCGCAGATCGAGAATTACACCATGATAGGCACGTATTATTTCCGCGATTTGCTGGTGGTGGTGCTGCCCATCGCGGTGTGCATGATCATCGTGCTTCTGATGCGTAACCGTCTGACGCTGCTTTCATTCGGCGACGACGTGGCGAACACCATGGGCATCAACGTGAAGCGCACCCGCTATGCCATGATCGCGCTGTGCACCATCATGACTGGCCTGGCAATTTCGTTCTGTGGCCATGTGGCATTCCTAGGCTTCATTTCGGCTCATATCGCTAGGCGAGTCGTCGGCCCCGATTTCCGCTTTCTATTGCCCGCAAGTATGCTCACGGGCGGCGCGCTCATATCGATAATCCAGTATGTTTGCCAATCCGGCTTGCCCTTCACCGACCCGTATGCGGCAGGTCCCGTGTGCTCTATTTTGGGCGCGTGTCTGTTCATGATCTTGGTCCTCCGCCAAAGAGGGGAGGGCGAAACCCATGCCTGGAAATAAGCAAACGTCCAAACAGCGCGTGGATTCCCTGATCGAAGCCGCGCGTAGGCTGCGCGACTCCGACGCCTTCGCGCCGGCGATCAACGCGCAGGCAATGCAGAACTTTTCCGAGGTTCATCGTGCTCGCATTGCCAGCAAGCGAAGCGTCCGTCAGACGCTTCTGTTCGGCCTGGTTCTTGTGCTGGCTGTTTGCGGCATGTCTCTCTGCTTGCCGTACTACGGCGTTGATTCCATGGGCGTCGGTGGCAATATCTATTCGCCCGGCGATGTTCTTGATTCTTACGTGCTGTGGTTCCAAATGAACGTGATGCCGCTGTTCGACGCCACGCTCTCAAATCGCACGGGTGCCATGCTCGCTGCATTTGAGCAGAGCCACCCTAACGTGATATATCAGCTGGTCATGCAGCGAGGCGTGGTGACGCTTTGCGTGGTTGCGTGCGGCATTCTGCTAGCTGTGTCCGGCATGCTGTTCCAAACGTCGTTTCGCAACCCCTTGGCAACGCCGACGGCGCTTGGCGTGTCCGAGGGCGTGAGCATCGGCGCCATTATCTTTGCGTTCTCGGGTTATACCGCCGTGGGTGACAACATGCCGCTCTACCTGCTGTTGGTCTACGGCGGTGGTGCGATTGCGGTCGTGTTCGTCATCGTGATGTCGCGCTTGGTTTCGGGCCGTCATTTCAACGTATTCGACATGTTGCTGCTGGGCACGGTGGTTTGTCAGCTGCTCGGCGGCGTTACATCGTACGTCACCACGTTCGGCATGGATATCGACACTTGGGAGCGCTTCTATGAAATTCAGCAGGCAGGAGACATGCTTTCCTATCCGTTGACCTGGGCTGTTGTCGGTATTGTATTCGTTGCTACCATCATTCCCGTGTGGGTAATGCGCTTCAAGCTGAACTTGGTTTCGTTCAGCGATGAAGAAGGGCGGCTCATGGGCGTACGTCCGCGCGTGTTGCGCGCGGTGGCGCTCGGCATTGGATCCATCATGCAGCTTGCCGCCATCGCCTCTATTGGCCAGGTTGCCATGCTTTCTCTCGCTGTGCCGTTTTTGATTCGCTATCTTATGCCCGCGGAATTCCGCTATCAGTTGCTCGGGAACTGCATCTTGGGCATCATTGTGCTTTTGACCTGCGTCGCTTTCCAGCACTTCGCCATTATCGGGTCGATAACGGTGCCCGTCGGCACGTTGGTTTCGGTGCTGGTTGTCCCGTTCTTCGTGTGGGCGGTCGCCATTCAATCGCAAAGATGGGGTGATTAGATGGCGCCGAGGTTCATATCGAAATTGGGTTCGCGCAAGAACGGCTTGCGCAAGCAGGCGCACAAACGCACCGGCCGCGTGGCGAAGGCCCTGCTGCTGGTGGCGGCGCTAATGCTCTGCGGCATTCCGCCCATCTTCCTGGCGCACCCCATCAGCTACGTGCCGCTGATCATGGTGGTTGCTGCGCTGCTGATTTCCTTCATCTACCTGCGCATTTTAAAGCGTACGTTCAGTTTCAGCGAGGACGGCATGCTCAGCTCGTGCGACCGCGGTGAAGGCGTGGGCCTGGCCGTCACGCTGCGCAACGGCTCCATTCTGCCGCACGCGCGTGTGGAAGTGTCGTTCTACATAACCGACCTGTTCGGCGAATATGACGCCCTGCGCACGATGGTGGTGCCGCTTGGGCCGCGCGAGACGGCCACGTTCGACTTCGCCGCCGCGTTCACGCACTTGGGAACCTATTCCGCCGGCGTCGATAGCATCGTGCTGACCGACCTGTTCGGCCTGTTCAGCTGCACCATCCAGAACACCAAGCGCCGTCAGGTTGCCGTGCGCCCGCGCCTGTTCGACTTCAATGACGTCGAAATCTCCGAGGCCGAGGAGGAATCGGCCAGCATGCTCAAGCCCATCACCGACGACGGTACCGACTATTCCAGCGTGCGCGAGTATCACTACGGCGACCCGCTGAAGACCGTGCATTGGAACCTGAGCGCCCGCAGCGCCACCGGCACCATGTACACGCGCCTGTTCGAAACCTACGTCACGCCCTCTATGGCGGCCGTCATCGACCCGTTCGCAGAGGGCGGCGACCGTGAAACCTTGATGAGCTTGTTCGACGGCATGGTCGAAGGCGCCGCGTCTCTTTCACGCTTCGTGCGCTCCCAGGGCGTCGACTGCATCGTGCGTTACCTGGATCGAACCTTCGAGCAGGCCAATATTTGCCTGGCTGGCGAAGACAACGCCGACGAGCTGATTCTGAACGCCCATCGCATCGTCGACCTTTCGTCGGAGTACGGGTCGGGAAGCGGCGTGCGTGCCGGTGTGGGGGATGGGCCGGTTGGCGGCCATGCGGCTGACGCTGCCCATAATGCCGAAGGTTGGCAAACCGCAACCGAGCAGCGTTCCGCTTCGGATGCCCCTTCGCACCAGCAGATTCAGCATGCTGCGAACATTCCCCTCGAAACGCTGTTGCAAGAAGGCCTTTCATCGCAGGGCGCTTCGAACATCGCATTCATCACTTCGCGTATCAGCGAAGACGTCATCACGGCGCTTGAGGACATCACTGCCCGTCGTCGCCAAGCGATATTGGTGCTGGTGGTGCCCGCAACGCTTATCGGCCGCGAGCGAAATGAATTCCTGGCGCCGCTTGCCCAGCTTGGGGCCGCGGGCATTCCGTACTTCATCCTGGAGTCGACCGAGCTTGAAACCAGGAGGGTGCTGTCATGACGCTCTTCCGATACGTAAAATCCATTGCCGGCGAATTCTTGCTGCTGCTGATTTCGGCGGCGAGCTTTGCCTGCGTCATCGAAAACGCTTTCTTTTTGTCAAGCGTGCAGATGCGCGAGCCTATCACGGTTGCTCTTGCAGCTGCATTGCTGGTCATTCTTTATTTTGCCGCTTATCAGCGAAAACGCATGGTATTCGGCATTGTTGCCTACATTGCTGCGCTTGCGGTCGCACTCGGTATGGCGCTTGCATTTTCTACGGGCGAAAACGTGTACGCAGACGCTGAGGGCAACTACCTGTACCTGGTCTTCTGCATTGTCTTCGCCGCTACGGGTTCGTTCTTGCTGACGCGCAGCTTGCCGGGTGCGGCGCTGTGGTTCCTTGTTTCGGCCTTTGCTTGCTCGGTTGTTCAGGCTTTTTACCAATGCAATCAATTGACGCTGAGCCTCGTCGCATCGGCTGCAGCTTTGGCGCTGGCTATCTACCGCAACTTCAATTTGGGCTTGATGCGCGCCGACGCCGTTCGGAAGGCCACTCGAGCATCGGGCCTGCTCACCGCCCTCGGCGCGGTTGCCGCTGCGGGAGCAATCGCCCTTGCGGGATGGTTTATGGTCGTTGCCCCTATGAACCCTCAGGTCGCTGAAATCAAGTTGATTACCGAATATCGGCAGCTGCCTGTTGACTACCTCCGCGGTGTCGCCGACGAGCAGCCGGTGCTTAACCTCGACCTGACCACCGACCGCGACCATTTATCCGATGACAGCTACCGCTACACCACCGACGATTTGCAAGTTGGCGAATCCGACGTGGTCCTTTCCGCCCAGGAAGTTCTTGATCAGCAGACGCTCGGCGGCGGCGCAACCGACACGGGCACCGGCAACGATGCGTCAAAGCAAGGCGGCCTCGACCCAGACTCGCTCGACCAGGAATTCGACGCGCAGTCTTACTCGGAGGTCTTCCCATACATTGTCTTGGTACTTATCGCCATCGCACTTATCGTGGCGCTTATCGTTGCATTCTTCCTGTGGCGCCGCCATCGCCGCATCGTGCGCCTGCGCACCATGCTGCAAGGTCCACCGGCCGATCAAGCGCGGGCCATCTACCAGTTCCTGCTATCGCGCTTCAACCGCCTCGGCTTCAAGGTGCCGCCCGGCTTTACGCTTTCGGAATTCGCCGCCGCGCAAGCTACCCGCATGGCCATTTTCGACACCACGGCCGGCGCCGCATTCGCCGACCTTACGCGCACTTACGAGGAAATCACGTTCGGCTCGCGCGAGCCATCAGATAAAGACATCGTGCCGTTTATAGCCTACTACCTGGGCTTTTGGAAGGCCGCGCGGGCATATTTGGGCAACTTCAAGTACTTCTTCAAATCGTTTAGGTTGTGAGGTGGGGCTCTATGAAACTGGAAGTCAAAGATTTGAGCTGCGGCTACGAGGGCGCGGACCCAGTGCAGCGTTTCGTGAACTTCACTGTGAAGTCGGGCGAGGTGTGCTGTGTGCTCGGCCCGAACGGCTGCGGCAAAACAACCCTGTTCAAAACCTTGCTCGGCCTGATACCGGCCCGTGCCGGCTCCATCATGATTGACGGTGAGAACGCCACTAAGTGGAGTCCGAAACGCCTGGCCTCCACCGTGGCCTATGCCAGCCAGAACCACGTTCCTCCTTTCCCGTACCGCGTGAAGGACGTGGTCATGCTCGGCCGCGTCAACAAGACGGGTATGTCGCAACCAACCGAGGAAGACCACCGAATCGTTGATGCAGCCATGCGCGACATGGGAGTGAAATACCTGGCAGATCGCCCGTACACCGACATCTCCGGCGGCCAGCTGCAGCTGGTCATGATCGCCCGCGCCCTGGCGCAGCAACCGCAGCTGTTGGTGCTCGATGAACCCACGGCCGCGCTCGACTACGGCAATGCCGTGCGCGTTATCGGCAAAGTGCGTTGGCTGGCCGAACAGGGCTATGCCGTGCTCATGACCACGCACAGCCCCGACCACGCCTTCATGTGCCGATCGAACGTGGTGCTGCTGCAGTCGGGCAAGCCCATGACCTTCGGTCCGGCGGCCAACGTCATAACCGAGCGAAACATGCGCCAGGCTTACGGCCTTGACGTGCGTGTGGTCGAGTTCGTGAACAGCAAGAACGAGGTTATGCGCATGTGTGCGCCCGAATTCGATAGCCATGTGGCCGCAGATGGCGAAATGCCCGATAGGGAAGAGCCCGGCCCCGCCGCCGACGACGCTGCCGCCGACGGCCCTGCCGCCGACGACTCTGCTGCGGGCGCCGACAAGCCCGCCGCGCCAAACGGGGCGCCCGCCCCCGACCAAGCCTCGCCCGGCCGTCCTTCCACCGAAACCCCCGCTACCAGCGAAAGGAACACCGAATGCTAAGCGAAAATTCCGCCAAAGAAGCCGCCTCCAAAATCGCGGATGTGGTGGCCAACGTCGAGACGGTCATCCAAGGCAAGCACGAACCGGTCCAGCTGGTGGTGTTGGCCCTCATCGCCCGTGGCCACGTGCTGCTGGAAGACCTCCCCGGCACCGGCAAGACCACGCTCGTGTCAACGCTGGCCAAATCCATCGAATGCGACTTCCGGCGCATCCAGTTCACTCCCGACGTCATGCCTTCGGACGTGACGGGCTTCTCGGTGTACAACCAGCAGACCAACGCTTTCGAGTTCCGCCCCGGCGGCGTGATGAGCAACCTGGTCCTCGCCGACGAGATCAACCGCGCCAGCGCCAAAACCCAGTCCGCCTTGCTCGAGGCCATGGAAGAGCGTCAGGTCACGGTGGATTCGAAAACCTTCAAGCTGGAAGAGCCCTTCATGGTGCTTGCCACGCAGAACCCCATCGAGCAGTACGGCAC
>CAVBPP010000017.1:0-4505 GCA_963597295.1 Paratractidigestivibacter sp.
GCGCATTGCGGCGGTGTCGCGCACTGTGACGGCGTTTTTGTTCATCACTTCCTCAAGCGTGAAGCCTGCGAGTGCCTTATCGGCCGCGTGCTTGAACGCCGGATCGGGGTCGACTGCATCAAACGCTCCGTCGCCGGTACCCGTGTCGGCGGAAGTAGCGCCGCCAGCGGAAATCATCTTCGGCTTGCTCATGCTACTGGCATCGGTAGCCCCAGCGCCCGCCTTCGCCTTCTTCGAATCGCGCACGAACACCAATATCAGCACGATGGCGCAGGCTATCAGGCACGCCGTGGTGCAGAACGACACGTGATAGCCGGCGAAGGTTTGCTGCACGCCGGAAAGCTCGCCATGCGCGGCGCTGCCGGCGGCCGCGACCGAAACCAGCAGCGCGGTGCCGAACGAGCCCGCCACCTGGTTGATGGTGTTCGACGTGGACTGCGCATGCTGAATGGCCTCGTTGGGCAGCGAATTCACGCCCCAGGTGTTCACGGGCGTCATGGTGAACTGGATGCCGACGGCCATGATCGAGTACACCAGCGTGACCATCAGGATGGGGGAGTCAACCTGGTAGCTGATGAAGCCGATGAGCGCGCAGGCGACGCCACATACGCCGATGAGCACCGGGCGGCGCACGCCATGCTTGTCGAACAGGCGCCCGGCGAACAGCCCCGTGAACGCGCCGATAACCGCGCCGGGAAGCATCGCCATGCCGCTGACGGTGGCGCTTTGCCCCAGCACGCCCTGAATGTAAAGCGGCATGATGGTCTCGATGCCGATGAGCGAGGCCTGGAACAGCGCGATGATGATGACGACCGTGCGGTACTGCTTGGTTTTCAGGATATCGATGCGCAGCATGGGCTCGTCAAGGTGCAGCTGGCGATACGCGTAGGCGCCCACGAGCGCCAAGCCCACCACGATGAGCGCTACCGTTACGACCAGATTATCCGAAGAGCTGAACGACGACAGACCGTACAGCAAGCTGACCAGGCCGACCGTCGAAAGTACTACCGACGGAGCATCGAATTTGCCGCGGCGGAATTCGCCATAGGACTTCAGTTCCTTGATGGCCAGAAGAACGACGATGCCCGCGAGCACGGCCACGATCATGAAGATGGCGCGCCAGCCCACGGTGTCCACCAGCACGCCGGAAAGCGAGGGGCCGATGGTGGGAGCGAAGCCGATGATCAGCCCGATGACGCCCATGGCCGAGCCGCGACGTTCGCGCGGGATGATCAGCAGGATGACGCTGAACACCATCGGCATGACGAAGCCGGTGGCGCACGCCTGCATGACGCGCCCGGCAAGCAGGAAGCCGAACGCCGGCGCGCATGCCGCGACGACGGACCCCGCGCAGAACAGGCCTATTCCGCCGATGAACAGCCTGCGGGTGGAAAAGCGACCCATCAGGTAGGCGGCAAGCGGAATGACCACGGCTTCGGTGAGCGCATAGCCGGACGTGAGCCATTGCACGGTGGTGGACGAGACATCCAGATCGCGCATGATGGTCGGCAGCGCCGGCGTCAGCAGCGTCGCGTTCAGCACGGCGATGAACGTGCCGGTCAGAAGAACCGCAACCATCTTCATTTCCTGTTTCGACATTCCTAAAGCCATGTATCGCCTTCCTCTTTCGTTTTCGCCATCAGGCACGCGCTGCCGCTTCCAAAGCGCAAAGCAGCGCGGCGCCGCGGCGCTTGCCAATGGTTCCAGTTGTGGTTCGGAATGTCTGAATCATAACAATCTTTATGGGCGGGCAAGGCGAATCAACACATTTCCCAACAATCTGTCATGAAACCGTTGCGTAGATTTGCCAGGCACTTTACCTGGGGAAACGTTGGCTCTAATCCTTTTTGCGTGAGTGGGGTGAGCGGGGTGAATCGTCTGGTTTTTCGTCCTTTTGCGGCCATGCGCTCACCCCCGGCGTCCGCGTAGAGTGCCCAGTGTCGAAAGCAGGCGGCGGACCCTAGGCGCAAGGACAAGGTGCGTCGGGCAAGCCCGCTGCCGAGCCGATGGTCATAGACAAAGGGGGAACCATGACGATCGAATTAGTTGAGCATAACCCGCGCCTGAAGGCGCCCGTGGCAGCGGTGCTTTCGCTGTTCGAAGGCAAGGAGACGCGCGACCGCGTAGATGTGGAAGCCGCGGCGGCGGACGCTTGGAGCGAAAAGTATTCGCAGAACCCCGGCGCCATCGTGGACATCCTGGTGCGCAACGGCGCGCTCGAAGAATCCGTCACCGTCGATGGCGAACCCTATGACGGCTCGCTCGAGGACATCCAGAAGGACGAGAGCATTTCCCTGGAGGCCGAAGTCGCTGACACGTTGACCATTACCGATGGCGGCCGCGATCTGGCCGCGTCGATCGACCCCGACAACACCGTGGCGGCGCTGTTCGAGGAGCGCCCGCATTACGAGCAGGTTTTCACCCGCGTGCTGAACGCTTGCGCCGGCGAGGCGGGCGCGACTCGCGAAGATGTCGAGCAAGCCGTGGAAGGCGGCGGCGAGGTTCACTCGCCCGACGGCCAGCGCGTATATCCGCAGTTCTTCATGGACGCGCTCGAAAGCGCCGGCGCCATCGTTTGGGACGGCGCATGGAGGACGACCGATGCGGGCAGGCGGCAGATCGCCTAGTCGGCAAGCTGCGGGCGGTTTCGCAGCCGACCCGGTCGCAGCCGCAGCCGCAGTCCGAAAGCCGTCGCACGGCGCGCAGGCTCTTTCCTTCCCACGATGCCTTACCCCTCACCCTCCTTCCCCTGAAGCATCGTCATCTGAAGCGCAAGCCCCTCCTGCGCATCCTGCGCTCCGTGCAACGGCTTTCGCCGGCAGCGGCCCCGCGGCCCCGGACGGCCGAGCAACTTGCAGCGCTTCGCAGTTCGGCGGTCGAGCAACTCGCGGCGCCCCCCTGCAACCCGCAACAACCGCGCGATCTGCGGAAACCACGCAGCCGGGCCTTCCCCAACCAGGCTCGCAAATCAACCGGGCCGCCCCCAGCGAGCGGCCAGCATCCCCTTAGGTTCCAACCGGAGCGTACGGCCGGTGGATCGAATACGACGAGAGAAACGACAAACAAGAAAGGACGGGAACATCTTGGCTACGACAAGCATCACAAGGCGAAATTTCGTCAAGTTGTCCGCGTTCGCCGCAGCGGCGTCCGCGATGGCCGGATCGGTCGGCACCAACCTCATGCAGGTTGAGCCGGCGGCGGCCGCGACGGCGGGCGAGACGCAGAAGCTGCGCACCATCTGCCGCGCATGCCTGAACAACTGCGGCATGATCGCCCATGTGCGCGACGGCAAGGTGGTGAAGCTCGAGGGCGACCCCGACGACCCGATGAACAAGGGCGCCGCGTGCGCGAAGGGCCTCGCCGGCATCCAGGCGCTGTACAACCCCAACCGCATCAAGTACCCCATGAAGCGCGTCGGCGAGCGCGGCTCCAACCAATGGGAGCGCATCTCGTGGGAACAGGCCATGGACGAGATTTCCGACGTCATGTGGGAGTGGTATCAGAAGGAAGGCCCGAAGTGCCTGGTCACGTCAACAGGCGGCGGCGGTAATCCGCAGTTCTTCAGCCCCGCGCGCTTCCTTTCCGTCTGGGGCGGCGGCAACTTCTTCGAGCCCGGCTGCGCGCAGTGCTACCTTCCGCGCAATCATATGGAATCGGCTATCAACGGCACGGCCGACACCAGCTTGGCCGACGGCCCGGTCACGGAGGTGTACCTGCCCGACAACATGAAGGAGGGCACCTACACCCAGACCAAGAGCTACGTCATGTGGGGCGTTGGCCCCTCGCAGCATGGCATCGGGTCTACCGGCCGCGTGGTCACGCAGCTGCGCAACAACGGCATGAAAACGGTCGTCATCGACCCGCGCCTGACGCCCGACGCCGCCCGCGCCGACGTGTGGCTGCCCATCCGCCCCGGCACCGACGTGGCGCTCATGCTGGCATGGATCCGCTACATCATCGAGAACGACCGCTGGGCGAAGGACTTCTGCCGCGAGTGGACGAACCTGCCCTTCCTGGTGCACGAGGACACGCGCCTGACCTATCGCGCAAGCGAGCTGGGCTTGGGCGCCGCCGACGAGTACGTGGTGTGGGACAAGAAGACCAACGCGGCCGTGGCTATGCCCTACCCGTTCCCCTCGGACGGCTCCATCGACCCGGAGATGTTCGGCACCTATACGCTTCCGAACGGCGAAAAGGCGCGCACGGCGTTCCAGATCATGAAGGAGCATGTGAGCGAGTGGACGCTCGAGAAGGCCGCCGTGGTGTGCTGGCTCGACGCCGACAAGATCAAGGAAGCCATTGAAATCTACCTGGAAGGCTGCCCGAACGCCGGCGTGTCGCTGGGCGTGGCGACCGACCAGACCATCAACTCGGCGCAGGCCGCGCAGGGCGATGCCATCCTGGACATCCTAACCGGCTGCATTCGCCAGCCCGGCTCCATCGTGCAGAACCGCCCGTGCTACGTCGAGCCCTGCAACTACGTCGTGCAGCCCTTCGGCCTGCAT